>NZ_OZ252014.1:303125-606250 GCF_965247405.1 Ekhidna sp. | reverse complement strand
GACTTGTACCAACTACCTCATTGTGCTGTGCCTGGACAGCCACGGTGAGGAGTAATAACATAGAAAAGAGTGTTGCTTTCATAGCTTTTAACTTTTTGATTACAAAGTTTCAAGCCAGCGAAAGCGAAAACATTAAGGTATCTTAAGAAAGGCTCTGGGTGCTCATCTTTTTTCGGATAGCACTAAGGTGTTCCGGGGTTATACCCAGATAAGATGCGATCATATACTGTGGAATTTGCTGCTCCATGGCTCGATATCGATTGATGAATTGGGAGTAGCGCTGTTCGGCGGTCTCACTCATGGAGCGGATGGTGCGCTCTTGTAGGGCGACATACCCGTTTTGCGTTTTGATACGAAAGAAACGATCCATCATCGGAACCTCATCGTACAATTGGTTGAGTCTGTCACGGTGAATCTGAAACATCGTACTTTCGGTAATGGCCTGGATGAAAAAGGTTGCTGGTGTTTCAGTAAGAAAAGCGTAGAGGTCATTGATCCACCAGCCGGAAATGCCAAACTGTAGAATGTGCTCTTGTCCGTCTTCATCCACGGAATAAACCTTCATGCACCCATCCGCAACAAAACGCATATGATTTGAAGGATCTCCTTTTTGTAAGAGATGCTCTTTCTTCTTTAGATGTCGGGGCTTAAATGCATCGCTAACTAGCTCCACTTCTTCCTGAGAAAGAGGTACAAGCTCTTTGATGTTCTTTATGAGTGTGTCGTGCATGATAGATCAGTGAGGGTGAATTTACCGAATAACATTTTTTGAAAATAAAATCTTTAATTTAATCCTCACTTTCATTGAGTCCAACAGACCCATGGGAAGTGTTTTACTTTTTGAATTATTATCTCCTTTTTTTAATCTAAATGGAAGATCAGGCTGCCGAATCCCCATATGATTTAATACTTAAGAACGTCGCTCGCTTTATCGATCTTAATGATGAGGAGAAGAAGCTATATATCTCTCTCTTAAAGAAAGGGAGTGCTAAACGCAAGGAGTTCGTCATGCAACCAGGTGAGATCACCAAGTACGAATACTTTGTAACGAAAGGGTGCCTAAAGGTTTATTCACTGGATCGAAATGGGGTTGAACATGTATCGATGTTTGCAATTGAAGATTTCTGGACAGGAGATATGGCAAGCTTTATTGGACAGCAACCTTCCACCTATTTTATAAAAGCACTAGAAGACTCAGAGTTTTTAATGATTAATAAGGAAAACTTTGAACGTCTTTTCAAAGAAATCCCAAAGTTCGAGCGCTTCTACAGAAACCTATATCAACGCTCTTTGGTGAGTTATATAAAGAGGGCAAATCAAGGTATTTCGCTGACAGCTGAAGAACGATACGAGATATTTTTGTCCAAATATCCTCACATAGCCAACCGTATTACCCAGAAGGATTTGGCTGCATATTTGGGTATTACTCCGGAGTTTTTAAGCATGATTCGGAGCAAGATGAGCAAATCTTAGTTTTCTTAAACTACTTTATTTTTCCCGCAGACAGAAGGTGACTCTTTTGTCTCATGAATTATAAATACATCTTCGTTGTACTTGTTTTTATTGGCATTATCCATAAAAGTAGTGCCCAAATCACACAGCTGGAGTGGGCATCTGGACTTAAGAAGACAGACGTTACATCCTTCTCTTTAAGGCCACTTACACCAAATGCTGCCTTTTCGATTGGCACATTGGCCTTCTTCCAGAAATTTCATCAACAAGAAGATCAAATATTTGATGAAACAGGTGTCCATTCTACACTTTACTGGAATATCAATAGTGCCCTTTCGATTGGGCCCGGACTTTATTTCAATAGTGTGGCCGGCTTCTCGGAACGACTATCAATTCTCTACGCAATTCAGTCATCTCACTTTGTGTTAACCGCTATACCCACAGTATCTCATGCTGATGAAACGGGCTACATCAATGGCGAGCTGTTTTTTCAAATGCAGGTGACCCGACCTTTAAAACAGGAGTGGAAACTGCTCCTTAGCGCACAAATGCTTACCACCTGGGATAAGTTCTCCAGCCACGCCAGAAGCTTTCAACAATTAAGAGCTGGATTTGACAAACAAGCCACACAGTTTGGGCTGGCCATCGACCTTGATCAGTACGGTGATTCACCAATTACAAGAACATCACTCGGTGTATTCGTTCGAAAAATATTTCTAACCAAATAAATAAACATAGATATGATGATTGATAAATTTTTAAACACGGAAAGTAATTGGGGAGCGCTAATCGCTCGCCTTACACTTGGAATCGTTCTATTTCCCCACGGCGCACAAAAGATGTTGGGTTTGTTTGGTGGAAATGGATTGGAAGGAACAATGGATGCTTTTACAAATCAAATGGGTCTTCCATGGATCGTTGCTTTTGCAGTGATCATGATTGAGTTTTTTGGATCGATTTTCCTGATCCTGGGATTTTCCAGCAGGCTGTGGTCTCTGGCAATAGCCGGTCTATTCGTAGGAATCATTTTCACTAACCATTGGGAGCATGGATTTTTCATGAACTGGTTTGGGAATCAGGCTGGTGAGGGTTATGAATACGCACTTTTGGTTATTGGGATTGCCTTGGCAGTTTTAGTCAATGGTAGTGGTAAGTGCTCTATTGATTCTCAATTAGTAAAACTTCTAAACAGATAGGAAAATGAAAAAGATAATAGCACTTGGAGCAAGCAGTAGTAGTAAATCAATCAATAAAACGCTGGCCATGCATGTAGCCAGCAAGGTTGCTGACGCATCCATTACTATAATAAATCTCAACGATTATTTGCTACCCTTATACAGTGTTGATGCAGAGGAGAAATTCGGGATACCTGAAGGTGCATATCAATTCAGCAAGGTGATCGAATCTGCAGATGGATTGGTGATTTCTTTGGCAGAGCACAATGGGACATATACTGCTGTATTTAAAAACCTTATCGACTGGCTTACCAGAATTGATATGAAGGTATGGAAAGGGAAACCGATGTTGCTGATGGCAACTTCCCCAGGCAGCAGGGGCGGAGCGACCGTACTTGCTGCTGCTAAATCCTATTTTCCATTTATGGAAGGAGATATTGTGGCTGATTATTCACTGCCCTCATTTTATGACAATTTCTCCAATGCTGGGGTGGTAAATAGAGCTTTAGCAGCAGAACTAGACGAAAAACTAGCCCTTTTTGAAGATGCATTAGCAAAAGTAGAAATGGTTTAACCCTTAAAAATTCAATAACATGAAAAGAGCAATTAAATTTCGATCGAAGGGCCAGGGTCACCATGGTATGATCACCAACCTGGTAGGTCCGTCAGGAATAGGGAATGACATTAAGCCGTTTGTATTCCTGGATTATATACACGGGGTTCCTCCTGAGGGGGCAGGGTTTGGGTGGCACCCACATTCAGGTATAGCTACTTTCACCTATTACATAGATGGCGGGAGTGACCTGGAGGAAAGCACTGGAAATATGGTCTCATTCCGGGCAGGGGATATCGAGTATCTACAGGCCGGATCAGGGGCATGGCACAAAGGGATGCTCCTGAAAGATCAGCCTACACTGGGATTCCAGCTTTGGATTTCGCTACCGCCTGCACTAGAGACTGCAGACGCAAAGAGCATCTATTTGAAGCCAGATGAAATACGAAGTAATGATCGGTTCAATGTGCTTCTGGGCGAGTATGACGGGATCACTAGTAAAATTGATCCTCCTAATGACATGAATTACCTGGATGTGAGCCTTAAGCCAGGTGAGCAATGGACGTACACTCCTCGGGAGACGCATGATATACTATGGCTAGTGGTTTACAAAGGAAAGTTGAGTGGAGATCTGCTTTCTTCTGTTGGGGAGCTGATTGTATATGTGGAGGGGAATCAACCGGTTGAGTTTTCATCCGATCATGGAGCCAGCTTTCTATTAGGCTCGGCAAAGAAGTTTGAACATGATCTGGTATTCGGCAGGGGCTCTATACATACCTCAGAAGCTAATTTGAAAGTCAGCCAGCATATGATCAATACGATCTACAGTGAGCTGGTAAAGAAAGGGGTATTTAGCTGATGTGAATGCTGACTTTTTGAAAGTGCAATCAGTTTTATTCTTTGACCTGAAGTGTCAAGGTGTTTGGCATAACCGATCAAAGAAACCCCTCTTTTATTAAATCAATTTTGAGTTAAAGCCTTTAAGAGGAAATGCTACGGTATTTCCACCCTACTTGAAGCTAGAATATTTAAATAAATAGAAAATGAAAAATTTAATAATAAACATCCTATTGATTGTTCCAATGATCCTTTCTGGGCAATCACAAAATGATTCTAAGAAAATACTTATGGTAGTTAGTAGCTACGGGAAGGACTCAGGAGAATATAGGCCTGGCTATGAATTTGATGAGTTTACACAAGCGTATCTAACGTTTGCTCAAAACGATCTAATCATAGATGTCGCGAGCCCAAAAGGTGGATATGTTGAATCTGACAAATTCAATCAAGATAAGGAGTACAACAAAACTGTACTGGAAGACTCTTCCGTAATGGCTTTATTGAAGAATACCTTGCCGACAGCCAGTATAAATCCGGTTGAATATGATGCTATTTATATCGTTGGTGGTAAAGGGGCCATGTTCGACTTACCCTATGACCCATCCCTGCAAGACATCATTTTAAATTTATATCAGAGAGAAGGGACTATACTATCATCGGTTTGTCATGGTTCTGCCGCTTTTGTTAATGTAAAAGAAGAAGACGACAACTATATTATTGAAGGTGAGGAGATAACTGGCTTTTGTAACACTGAGGAGGAATTATTTGGTAAAAAGTGGGTGCCAGAGTTTCCGTTCAAGCTAGAAGATAAGTTGAAATCGAGGGGTGCTAATTTCACGCAAGCTGATTTCATGCTCTCTCATGTAGCAGCCTCCGGAAAATTTATAACCGGACAAAATCCGTATTCAACCACCAGATCTGCAGAGAAAGTGGTACGTGCGCTTGGGATCAACCCTGTAAAACAACCATTATATAAAGATGAAAAAAGCATTTACTTGATTCAAGACTTGCTCGAAGGCAGCAAAACTTTTTCTGATGCCGAGAAGGAACTGGAAGTTGATAGCGCTTCTTTTGATATTGAACTATTGGCACTTTGGGGGTACTATAAGATGCTGGTAGAGCAGGAAGACCTTGATGAATTATCGAAAGGTGTAAGCATTGTTGAGCTGACAAGTCCCTATTTTTTTAATGAGAACCTCCAATTGGCATTAGCTCAAAATCACATCGCTCTTGGAAACTCAAAGAGAGCAAGTGAAATACTGAATGATTTGAGCACTAAAGGCCTGCTAAAAAGCCAGGTGGATCAATTAAGAAAGCAGCTGAATAATTCAAATTGATCCTCAGCATAGATCAAATAGTCCGGTGGCTTCTACTTCATCATACACTTGCTGCATGAATTCGTCCGGGCTGATTTGTAAAAAGAAAACTGCCTTTTCAGGTAGGCAGCTTCCTTTGATTTTAGGTTTAGACGGTCTCTTTTACTTTTGGATTCCAAACTCCGGTCTTTTGTGTTTCCAGCACATACTCTGTAAAGTCCATGGGCTTACGTCCGAGTACTTTTTCTACATCCTGGGAGACTACATTGTTTCCTTCGGCATCAAGCACATTGGAAAACAGGTAATCGATTAACCAGATATAATCTGCTGGCACGTCCGCCTGCTTGAGAAAGCCAATGTATTCGTCTAATGTGATGGAAGTGAAGGCAATATCTCGTCCGGTAGCCAGGCTGATCTCTTTCATTACTTCTTCGAAGGTTAGTAATCGTGGACCAGTGAGCTCATATACTTTGCCATTGTGTGCATCATCCAATAATGCTGCTACCACTACTTCTGCAATATCATCCGTATTCACATATGGGACTTTAGCTTCCGGTTTAGGGAGCGCCACCTGCCCGGCTAAAATTGGATCTAAAAAGAAGCTCTCACTAAAATTTTGCATAAACCAGCTGGCACGTACGATGGTGTAGTCCAGTCCGGAGTGCATAACCACCTGCTCACAAAGCTCAGCTTCCCGCTCGCCTTTACCGGAAAGGAGTACGAGCTTTTTCACTCCGGCTTGTGCCGCTTTTTTTGTGAGACCTTCGATGGCTTCCAGTGCTCCGGGTACTGCCAGGTCCGGTTGGAAGGTGATGTACACTTTGTCCATTCCTTCGAGGGCGGGGCTCCATGTTCCCGGATCTGCCCAGTCAAATGCAGGGGTTGCGCTTCTAGATCCTACGCGCACCTGGTGTCCCTGTTTTTCTAGTTGAGTAACTACTTTGCGTCCGGTCTTACCCGTACCGCCAATTACAAGAATTTGATTGTTCATGATTGTTCTGTTTTTAATTGTTTAGATCGATTAAATGTTCTTCGCAGCGAAGAATGCAGCCAACAAGGAGAGCACGAAGGCTATCACTGAGAAGATGGTTCGCATTCGATGAAGCACATTCCATTTGCTCTCATAGTATTGCCTGAATTCTGCTAGTTCAAGGGCACTCATCTTTGTGAGTTTCAATGCGTCCAGTTCGTTGTTTAGTGGCACATTTCCCATTCCTGTTACTGCGAATGTCCCAAGCGTATAAGTGACCGTGGCACCAAGCAAGAGCCAGAATGTTACACCACTTCCGTATTGTTGGAAGGTGCTGATGGCCAGGACAATCATGCTTCCAAAGAAGATCAGGAAGAAGGAGGGATTTAGAATCTCCCGATTGATGTGCTGCATTGTTTCCATGTATGTGGGGTCCATTACTTTCTTCGTACCAGGGATCACCGATACTTGCCACGCGTAGAAAAAGCCTGCTGATAATCCACTGAGAATAATTGCTGTGAATAGCGTTGCGCTTTTTAGTGTGATTTCCATGATTCAGTTGGTTAGTTGTGTGTTTAGCCAGTTTTCGAGGAGGCTGTATTCCTCTTGGGTTAGCTTGATGTAATTGCCTTTTGGCATTCGCTTTTTCTCAAAAACCTGTGTGTAGATCTTCTTCGCTCGCTTCTCCATATTTTTCAATGAGAAGACCATGAAGGGGTTCTGTTTTCTGTGACAGATATTGCATTTGCTGTCCAGTACTTTAAAGGCTTTGCTTTTTAGAGCTTCAGAATGCTGGGGTACCGTCAGCTCATTAATTGGGATAGGTTCCTCAAACAAAAGGAAACCCAATATTGTGATCAATGCTAATGTGACTTTCATGATTGTAGCGTTTTGATATTTAATCTCCAGTAGAGGTAAATAGCAAGGAGACATTCACCTGCGATCAGCCAGAATGACGCTGCACTGAAAAACTCCTGATAGCTTCCACCATATGGAATGATGAGGTAAGGAACCGTGATAAGCGCATCGAGTAGGATAAGTGTCAATAGAACGATGGCGCCTACTTTTAAACCATGCATATCGCTCCCCCAATGGTAGTAGAGGTACATGCCCAGCCAGACATTCGGGATCATGGTGACGGCCAGTGTCAGGTTGGCCTGGAATTCAACATTCTCAAGAATGGGCAGATAGAAAGAGAGCGTGAAAAAACTGACGCCTACAATCCAAATAAAAACAGCGATAATGATTGCTTTGATAGATTTCATTGCTTTGTCTTTTTAAGTGATGAGACAAAGCTGCTGCTGATCTTATCGAATGATTTGTTTGAAAAGGAGAACGATTTGTTCGAAAAGGATTATCCTTTTATTTCACTGGGGCGAAAGCCGAATTTCTTTGAAAAGGCATTGGAAAAGGAGCTGAGGCTATCATAGCCCACATGCCAGGCAGCCTCCTGAATGGTCATTTTTTTTATACGGATAAGCTCGTTAGCTGTATTGAGTCGCTCATTCTGAAGGTATTTAAATACAGGGACACCAAAGAGCTCCTTGAAGTTCTTCTTTAGCTTGAATGTATTGAGGCCGATCTCTCGAGATAACTCCGATAGGCTTGGAGGATGATCCAGGTTGCTTATCAGGATGTTTCTGGCTTGTCGGAGTTTTTCTCTTTCCTCCGCTGGAATGGATTCTTCTGATAACAGGGAAAGCTGACCAAAGAAATGCGCCAACAATGTGTTTATCTGACTCCTGAAAAACATCATTTTGGCTTTTCCTTCGTAGCGCGTATGGAATACCTGGTCTACAATGGATTGCATCTCTGGTGTCATGAAGAAGCTGGGACCCTCCACATAATGATCCCTGGGGTGTACCAATTGATGTAGCATTTCACCAAAAAGTTCACCTTCCTGATTGGGGAGCTTTTCGATGCTGGAGATGGAGGTCGCAATAACAATGCATTCCAATGGTTTATTAGCGGAAACAGTATGAACAAATTCCACTTGTTCATCCGCATAAAAGGAAAGGGCCAGGCCTTTGGTATAGCTAAAGTCTTTGGCTGTGTTTCCGTATTTTACGGTTAGGTCTACATTCCCCGATCCGTAGAATGCTACAGCAATCACCGGTTCATCAAACAGACAGGAATCGGTAGTTGGTACATCTGAATTACCTGTCTCTACCAGGATGGTAAAATCATTAATATCGATGATGTCGCGTGTCATGAGTGATAAAGAATAGGGAAAAGCTTCTAAAGTTAATGAAGTCTTATTGAAGTAAAGGATGATGTTTAACTAACCGCGGGTAGCTCATAATTAGTTTGGTGATTGTATGTAGAAAGATAGTAAGGAAGTTTGATTCTCGATAATAATCAGGCAGTGACTATTTTCTCACAATACCGCTCCCAACTTCTTTTTGCTGAGCGCATCAATGCTGGATATACGATCCAATGACGAAATGGCTGGATCAATTTCATATACACTTTTCCAAACAGTCCCTTTGGCTTTACATACACCGCCATCTGGATGTCGTAATCACTATTTGATTTTACTCTCCCAATGTGGAGAGCGGCATGTACGGTTTTATTTTCTATTTCTGATAGGTATTCGTTTTCTAATTGATACACAGGTATAAAGTCACCATCACCAGGTTCAGGCAGGTCTTCGAATATTAGGTTATCAGCTCTGGCATACCGCTCCCGAATACTTCCGGGAAGCAAATGATCAACCTGATTCTTTTCATCCCATTTAAAGACCTTACCGAGAAAGAGCCTAAGACGAAATAGAAATCCTGCCAGTCCTTTTTGTGTTGTCTGTTCATTCGATTTCAAAAACTCTTTAAGAAACAAATCCAAGCTATGCTCTTCTCGGAGTTTCACAGGTACCCGCCATACATCCTCAATATCAAAATCTGAAAGTAGGGTATGTACACGCCATGGTTGATCTAGATGGAACCGCTTATGAATTTTAATTTGGTTAATGTTCATTTTGGAATCTGTATCTATGGAGTGAGCCAGGCTATCATAATTGAATTAGAAACGAAATGGCTTCATCTTTTGTCTCAAACCATTCGATGTTTTTATTCATTGCAGCAGAATTGGGGATTTGCTTAGAGTCAATCATTTCTTTGAAGATCATTTCTCCAAAACCAACAGAAGCCCATCGCTTGACATGAACTTTTATTTTTCCATAATAGTCAGGAAAGAAATCCAAAATCTCTTTATTAAGTTTTACTCCAGCTATGATTTCTAAAACAAGTGCTGACGATTTATCATACTTTGTAAGGTATTCAAGTGAGTGCTTCATTAAGTCAAATTCCTTCTCATGTGGCACCATTGAATAATCAATGATTATAATTTTATTCTTGCTATGAAGCTCCGTATATAAACCTTCCATGTCTTATTAAAGATACGGAAAGTGACCTTTTATACCATTTGTCTTTAAAAAGAGGCAGGTCACCTTTTTGCAATCCGGTGTATTAAGATTATTTACGTATCTTTTGCCCATTCAAAAGCCGCTAATTCATGTTATCAGACTTTCAAAAAGAAAAGATTTCACATTATTTCAGAGTAGTACTAGATCAGGATAGAAATGGAATCCTTGAGGAAAATGATTTCAGGGAAATTGGTGAGTCACTATGTGTACTATGGGTTTATAAGCCAGGCACAAAGGAGTACAATGAGGTAATCGATAAAAATGTGCAAAGCTGGAATATGTTTAAAAAGTATTTCCAGAAACAGGGTGCTCATGCAAATGAGGAACAGTTTCTTCGTTTTTTCGAAGTGTTGCTAAAGTCTGGAAATGAAGAGGTTTACAAAAAGTGGGTTAAGTACATGATCAGCTCCATTTTCGATTCATTTGATGTAAATGAAGATGGGGTTATGTCTGTTGACGAGTACTCTGACATGTTTATGTGTTATCACATTCCTATTAAGCACTCCGCAAAGGCATTTGTAAAGTTGGACAGGGATGGAGATGACTATATCACTAAGAAAGAGCTTGTACGTGCAGTAGATGAATTCTTTAGATCCAATGATGAAGGGGCACCAGGTAACTGGCTATTTGGCTTTTGGGGAGACAAAGATTAAAAAAACAAAACCCCGCTTTGTAGCAGGGCTTCATACACCTAATGTCCAATTGAAACTCACTCTAGCTTGCTCAAGCTACCCTTAGCCGGTTCATATAGGTTTGACACTTCTCTTTAGATCCGATATATAAGATCTTGAGATTCTTTTTGACCATCCACTCTCCTGAATCTGCCTTTGATAATTTCAAACTATCCTTCTTGGCAAAAAGATTTAATAAGTAACCCATAGCTTAATTCCTTTGATTGTTAATTAATTATGGATCAAAGATGCTTCTATAAAGTACTATTTAATATTGGTATTGTACCATAAAATTCATTAAGCATAATGCTTATTAATTTACATTATTCAAATAATAAATAGAATTATTATAATTTAATTACTCATATAATCCAGTGTAAGACCCATCATGGCTTTCATGCCCAACTTCATGCCTGCATCATCTACGTAGAAATCCGGGGTGTGGTGGCCGGCCACTTTTTTAGGATCTCTATCCGGTGGACATCCACCCACAAAGAAGTACAAGCCGGGGATTTGTTCCTGGAAAAAGGAAAAATCCTCAGCCCCGGTAATTGGCTTGATGATTTCCACATTCTCCTCACCTGCAGCTCTCTTTAGTGACGGAAGCATCTGCTCATATAGCGTAGGCTCATTGTAGGTTACCGGATATCCCTCATCAATCCACACCTCAACTTCAGCATTGTTGGATTCACCCGTCTTTTGAGCCACCTCTCGGATACGTTGTAGAATTTGCGTACGCATATCTGCATCCAATGTACGGATGGTTCCCAGCATGTACAGATCTTCTGGAATAATGTTGTATCGAACTCCGCCGTGAATAGCACCAATGGTCAAAACAGCCGGTGCTTCTGTCAGCTGCATATTTCTGCTTATGATTGATTGGAAGTTGTTGATCATTTGTGCGGCAGTCACCACAGGATCTATTCCATCCCATGGAGCCGAGCCATGTGCTTGTTTCCCTCTGATATCGATTCGCATGGAGTTTACAGCCGCCATGATTCCTTCAGGTCTTACCTTCAATTTGCCAACAGGAGTTTGTGCATTGATGTGTAAACCAAATATGGCGTCTACATCCGGATTTTTAAGTACACCCTCTTTCACCATCAGCTTAGCTCCACCTTCTTCACCTTTAGGAGCTCCTTCCTCTGCGGGCTGAAAAATGAACTTCACGGTTCCGGGCACCTCGTCTCTGATTTCCCATAGCATTTTAGCTACTCCTAATAATATACTGATATGTGTGTCATGTCCACATGCATGCATGACTGGTACCTGCTCTCCATTGTACTCACCCATCTGTTTTGAAGCCCATGGAAGCTCCACACGTTCTTTTACCGGCAGTCCGTCAATGTCTGCCCTAAGGCCAACCACCGGACCCGGCTTGCCGCCTTTAAGTATTGCCACGACCCCTGTTTTTGCAACCCCTGTTTGTGGATCATAGCCAATATCTGTTAGTATCTCTGTTATTCGTTTTCCAGTTTCAAACTCACGGTTGCTCAACTCAGCATTTTGGTGAAACCAGTGACGCCATTCAATAACGTCTTTTTCTGTTTGGGCTACAAGCTTTTCAATTTGCTTATCAAACTGCTGAGCAGACAAAGCAAACGATCCAATTATCAATGTTAAGGTCAATAAGATTTTATTCATAGTAATCTGATTTTGATCCATAAGTTACAATTCATCCTTGTAAATCTACAGTTCGGTCATTGAGATTGGTATGAGAATGTGATCGGTGGGACTTTTGATTTGAATCCAAAAGTCAAAAACGAATGAGATACGCTTTCTACTTAATCACTTTTTTTTCAGCCTGTGCATCTTTTGCTCAGAAAACGATCTCTGGCAGAGTAACCGACAAGTCAGAGGAGCCTCTGCTTGGAGTGAACGTCTATTTGAAGGGTACCTACGATGGTGCTACTACAGATTTAAATGGTGATTTTTCATTTACTACTTATGAGGAAGATAGTCTGACCCTAATTGCTTCATTTATTGGATTTCATGAGGTTAACTTACCTATTGAAGGCACGGGTAATTATTCCATCACTCTCAAAGAAAAGATTAGTGAGCTAAATGCAGTAGTGATTACTGCTGGTGCTTTCCATGCTTCAGAAGAAGGCAAACGTGAGGTATTAAAGCCACTGGATATTGTTACAACTGCAGGAGCCACTGCGGATGTACCAGGTGCATTAAACACTTTGCCGGGGACACAAACGGTTGGAGAAACCGGTCGACTATTTGTTCGTGGTGGAGATGGACGAGAAACCAAAACCTTCATAGACGGGATGCTGGTACATAATGAGTACAGCCCTTCAGCTCCTAATACCCCTGGTAGAAGTCGATTTTCGCCATTCATGTTTAAAGGCATGAGCTTCTCTACCGGAGGTTATTCGGCAGAATATGGACAGGCTTTGTCTTCTGCATTGATATTGCAGTCCAAAGATATTGCAGAGAACGACCGGACAGACATCTCATTAATGACAGTAGGAGCAGACATTTCTACAACACAGGCATTTGAGAAAAGCTCCTTTGCCGGGAAAGTACAGTATACCAACTTAACTCCATATTTCAAGCTCGTCGACCAAAACCTGAGGTGGGACAAAGCTCCTGAAGAGTACAATGCGAACCTGGCTTACAGAGTAAAAACCAGCAATACAGGAATGCTAAAGTTCTATACCAATGCCAGCCGATCGGATATGGAATTGTACGAATCGGACATTGCAAATCCAGAGGTTGACTTGCCGGTAAAAGTAAAAAATGACTATGCGCATTTCAATGCCTCTTACCGTGAATTAATCGGTGAAAAATGGGGCATACGAGCAGGTGCCTCTTTTACAAAGAGCGATGATTTTGCATCCCTTGCCAGCGATAGTCAGGATCAGGAATTGACGGGCTTTCACACCAAACTAGTCACAGACTATCAGCATTCTGATCGAATCGCATTTCTAGCGGGTGCGGAAGTGATCCAGCGAGATGTGGATCAGGTTTTGGAAGATGAAACCGGATCTTTTGATCAAGGCTTCAAAGAACAAGTAAGTGCCGCCTTTTTTGAATCTGAATGGTTTGCTTCCTCATCGTTAGGATTTAAGGCAGGGCTGAGAACTGAGTATAGCAATCTGACATCAAGTGAAACTTTTGCGCCAAGACTGTCTGCAGCCTATAAGACAGGGGAGAAGAGCCAGGTCTCGATTGCTTTTGGACAATTCTATCAGACACCTCAGACACAAATCATACTAAGCCAGCCATCTACACAGGCGGAAAAAGCATCTCATTACATTGCTAATTATCAATGGTTGGGGGAAGGACAAAGCTTCAGAATAGAAGCTTATGAAAAGCAGTATGATCAGCTAATTCGCTACAATCATGTTTTTGATCCTTCCAGTTATGCTTCTACAGGAAATGGTTATGCCAGAGGAGTGGATCTGTTTTGGAGAGACAATAAAACCTTTGAAAATACAGACTATTGGATAAGCTATTCTTACCTGGATACGGAGCGTGAGTTTAGAGACTTCCCTGGTTCATTCACTCCGACTTTTGCTTCCTCGCACAATTTTTCTTTAGTAGTAAAGAAGTTCATTGATGAAATCAAAACTCAGGTGGGGCTGACCTACTCTTTTGCTAGTGGAAGAAACTACAATGACCTCAATGCAGATGGCTTTCTTACAGGAAGAACACCAGCCTATCATGATCTTAGTTTTAATATCAGCTATCTGTATAATAACCAGGTGATCGTGCACGCGATGGTTAACAATGTATTGGGCATCAACAACATCTATGGGTATGAGTTTGCTGATACGCCAAATGAAAATGGAGTGTATGCATCAAGAGCCATCACTCCACCAGCCAGACGATTCATCTTCCTGGGTGTGTTTATCACACTATCAAAAAACAAAGGCATCAATCAATTACCAAATCTTTAAAATCATTAAACACTTATCAATTATGAGAAAGAATCTATTAATAATTATTGGGATGCTCTGTGCATCAGTAGTATTTGCTAACGGTCCATTTGAAAAGGCTATGGGAAAAAATATTCCAGCCATGTTTACTGCAGAAACACCAGAAGAACTGCAGAATGTAATCAATCAGCTAAATCGAATAGGTGAAGCTGAGGGAGATCGGTGGGAGCCGTACTACTACGCTGCATTTGGATACATCCGCTTGAGTGATATGTATGAGGGGGGTGAAGCCAAAGACAAGTACATGGATCTGGCACTTGAAACAATTGCTAAGGCAGACTTGATTAAACCGGAAGATTCTGAGCTGGAAGCACTACGTGGATATGTGCACATGATGCGAATTGTAGTTGATCCTGCTACACGAGGGATGAAATATTCGGGCATGGCTTTCGCTTCCTTTCAGAAGGCGGTAGCTCTTAATCCGGAAAATCCCAGAGCACACTATCTGCTAGGCAGAATGCAGTTTGGCACAGCACAATTTATGGGCAATGGAGATGGAGGAGCCTGTGAGACATTGGCTCGGGCAAAAGAACTTTTTGCTTCTGAGCAACCTGAAAGTCCTATTGCTCCTTCCTGGGGGGATCAGACCAATGAGGAGGCAATAGCCTACATCTGTAAAAAGGAAGAAGGAGAATAATGAAAAAGCGGCTTAGGCCGCTTTTTTTAATTTAAAGAAGTTCTTGATGTATTCCTGGTAAACATATTTCCAGGGGATGATCAAAAGATTTAGCCCTACACCGGCAATGCAGATCCAAAAGAATGACTGGATATTTTCATCAACTGAATCATTGAGATAGGCCGGACGGTATATTCCGATAAGCCAGGCAAGTTTGTACAGAAATTGGATGAGTAAGATAGGGACCATCTTTATCGGGAAACGAATCCCGATGAGATTAAGCAAAGAAAAGGCAGCCCAAAAGCTAATAGTCACGCCAGTTAAAGTATCCATTTGCTCTGTTGGAAATAATATCTGGCTCCAGTTGTCTGTAAATAGACTGAGGAAGTTCAGAGCAAAAAGCCCCCTCATAAAGTATGTTCTGATCCTTGATACAGATGTCTGGCTATTAAGAGATAATTCTGTCATGATTAGGTGTTTTTTTGATTCACACCTTTGATGACAGTTCGACAGAAATAGTTGCTTAGCCTACAGCAATGTTTTCAAAATATCATTTATAAACCGAACGCTCTACTTTATTTTCTATGGCAGGGATAGTTTGTAAATAGTTGAAGATGGCCCCAACTTCATAATCAGTCAATTGTGTGTAGGGGAGCATTGGGTAGGAGAGCGCAGGCTCGCCATCTTTCAATCCATACTTCACTGCTTTGGTAAACTGCTCCAGTGTCCAGGTGCCAATACCCGTTTTTTTGTCTGGCGTTAGATTCGATGTGAGTTTGACTCTTCCTTCCAAATCTAAAGGCTGATTACCACCTGCAAAATATCCCGGGCTCATAGTTGGGTTTAGGTAATCGTTGGTTTTAAAGTCTGCAGAGTGACAGGAAAAGCATTCCAGATTATGTGCGAGGTATTTTCCTAATTCTAAGGTATTGGTCGTGTCCGGCATTGGGATTGGTTGGTCTGGCATGGGGAAAGGCTTAAACGCTAATCTGCTTAAAACCTTAGTTAATAGTGATGGCTTAGAAGGAGTATCCGGTTTATTATCAGCTACCACCATTTGATGGTCTGACCGGAGAAAAGAGATGATTGCATCAATGTCTTCGTCTGCCATCAACGGCAATTTTGCCATGTATGGCGGAGCATATTGACCATTCCGCTTAATTCCTGTTCGTAGCAGACGCACGATTTCTCCATCTTTCCATTCACCGATTCCGTAGGTTTTATCCTGCGTGATATTAGGCGCATGTATTTCACCAAACTCGTTTGGTGCATCTTTCATTCGCTGACCGGTCAGCTTGCCAGAGGTACGATCCATGTGACAGTTTGCACACAGCATTTGAGTAAGTTTTTGCCCACGGACAATGGCTTCAGGTTTGTCGCTTCTTTGAAATTCAACTTCTTCTACCTCGTAAGAGGGAATTTCTTGTGCATTGATAATTACAAGCGCTACCACCCCGATGGTGATAAGGATTGCTAATCCCAGTCCCAGGATTTTAAAGGCTATTTTCATTGGTGTTAGGTTTTAGGCACACCATTACCGTGATTGATAAATCATAGGCGGTAGGATGTGACTTTCGAAATTTAGCAAATTTTTCTCTTACAATAAATGGTTAGCCTTTTTCAATTTTTTCATGTAGACGCTTTAAATCTGCTAAATGAACCATTTCCTCTTTTATACCTTTTCGAATTTGCACTATTAGAAAAATAGCCCCGAGAACGTATGAAACATCCATAAGAATAACCCATTTGAATTCAAGATATCTGCTGAATTCTGGTGTAAGCATGTAAAATCCTATCGTATAAAGGGCTACAATGATGAATGTAACCGGACCATGGATTTTCTTTCTGAATTCATAAAATTTCAATGTAATACTCGCAGTGTTTAGCGTGGAGTCGATCAGGCTGATCTTTTTAGATTTTTCTGAGCTAATAATCTCTATGACAATTCGAATGGCTAGTCCACCAACCATTAGGGCCACTCCTGTTTTGCTCAATAAATCCTGGAAGGGAGTCACATAGTAGAAGAATACAGAGATCATTATAAGTGTTAATGTGAGAACTACTGTATTTCCATAATGTGAATAAAGAACACTTTTATGCTTTCTTTTGGAAAGTTCTATTAGCTCGGTTGTGGATTGTGGTTTAGGATTCTTATCCCTTGCACTATCCCATTTATTTTTAAGGTCGTCAAATACGTCACTCATTGGTTAATGTTTTTTTAAGGTTTTTCTTAATTCGGTGGATTTTCACCCGTAGGTTCCCTTCGCTGATTCCTACAACCTCAGCAATTTCATAGTAGTCCAGTTCTTCCAACACCATCATGATAATTAGTCTGTCTACCTCGCCAAGTTGGCCTATTGCTCGGTATAATTCCGAATGCTCATGTTCAGTATTATCTGATTCATTGGCTAGATTCATTTGATCCTCAATCGGGGTTTGCTCCTTTACTTTATTGTCACGGATGTACTTAAGGCAGGTGTTTACAGTGATTCGATAAATCCATGTCTTATAGCTGGAGGCGCCCTTGAATTTATCGAGCGCTCTCCAGGTATTAATGAATGCCTCCTGAGTCAGGTCTTGTGCTAAATCTTTGTTTCCTTTCATAAAACCCATGCACATCTGATTGACCATCCCGTAGTAATCGGCGTGCAGGGTTTCGAAAAGCTCTGTGTTATTGGGCATTGCGTGCGAGATAGCTATTGATTTGTGAGTATAGCCATTCCGGCTGATCAAACATGATGAAATGCTTGCTATTATCCGCCAATGCTATTGTTTTATCTTTCAGACTTGCATATTGTTTTTCAAACGTTTGCTGAGCCATTTCCTTCGAGGGAAAGGTAGCTCCCAGGATCAGTGTTTCGGTTTGAATATCCCGCAAAGATGGCCTCAAGTCTAATTTTAAAAGATCAGTATATCCATAAACGTACGTCTTCCGATCCGCTTCTATCGACCAGCTTGCTATGAGCTCTACTTTATCTTCATTGTTGGTCATATTTCTGGCCATCATTAGAGCGGTATTTTTAAATGCATCATCCGGCATTCCAAGCATCTGATTGTTGTATGGACTGTCATATTGCAATGAATTCGCTGAGACTCCTGGCATCATCACGTCCCTCATACATGGAAGTGCATCAACCAGTATTAATCCATCCACTTTGTCTCCAAGTGCAACTGTCAAATCAGTGGCAAGATTTCCACCCATACTATGACCAATGATGGTCAGGTTAGTGAGATTTTCCTCTTTCACGTATTCAATCAGACGATCTTTGACCGGTGCATACCAGGGAGTACCGATAGGCTCCATACCATTGAATCCAGCGTACGAGACCGTGTGAGTTTCGAAGTTACCATTCAAATTGTTGATGGTTTCATTCCAAACTGTTCCAGGTGTTGTGAAACCGGGTAAAAAGAGAATCGGATTGCCATCACCGCTTTTTTCAACTTTGATAGGTGTCTGGCTGATCGCCAATTGGGCACATAGAATTGTAATGCTTAAGAAGAGTATTTTTTTCATGACTGTTTGATTTAAAATTTCCTCTTTGATCCAAGGAGTGTTTCATTGTTACAGCCAAGTGATTTTTTTTTAAAGAGTTGTGATCAGCTCTGTTTGTTTTTAATCTCCGCGATTTCCTTTTGCAGCTTATCCAGTTTCTCATGCAAGAGCTTATTTTGCTGGGCTACAAACATCTTGATGTGCTCTTCTTCCTCTCGCATCCCCTCCATGGCCAGCTGATTCATGGTATTCACCACTATGGCAATGAACACATTGAGGGTGGTATAAGTGGCAATGAGAATAAAAGTGACAAAGTAAATAGCAGCATATGGCACTCCGTCCATGATTGGTCGGGCGATAGCCGACGACCAGCTTTCCAGTGTCATAATCTGGAACAGGGTGTACAGCGCATCTGTCAATGTGCCGAAATATTTTGGGTAGCCCTCCGCAAAGAGGTTATAGCCAACAACCGCGTAGATATAATAAACAATGGTGAGCAGCACCACAATCCAGCCGATACTGGGAAGAGAATGAAGTAATGACTCAATAATTAACCGAAGCTTAGGGAGGCTCTTGAGCAGGCGGAGTGTACGTATTATCCTCAGTGCTCTGAAAATGGAGAATGATCCGGCAGCAGGCAGAATAGAGATCCCCACAACAAAGAAGTCAAACAGATCCCATCCATTCGTAAAAAACTTCCTTCGATAAATAAGAATCTTTAGCACAATCTCGATGGTGAAACAAACCAGGATCACCATATCGAACGCATCGATCGTTGCTTCGTAATCCTTTACTACATCGGGGTAGGTTTCTAACCCAATTAGGATCGAATTAACGATAATGATGAATGTGATAAAGTTTTGGAAACGTGGGGATTCCAGGAAATTCCTGAGAATATGCTCAACGAATTTGATCATGAGGCAGTACGGTGGTGATTAAATGTTTCTGAAAGATAGCGCTGAATGCTTTAATTATCCCTATGGTGTCATACTCCGAGCAGATTTTTATACAATTGGAAGTTTTCTTCTTCAAAGCAAACAAACGTTACTTCACTGATCATTGTTGATGAAAAGGTACGGATGGTTTCAACAGCGATTTTTGATGCCCGTTCTTTTGGGAAACGGTAAACTCCTGTACTGATATTCGGAAAGGCAATGGATTTTAGGTTGTATTCTTCAGCCAGTTTGAGTGACTTGATATAGCAGGATCGGAGTAAGGTATCCTCATGCGAATCTCCACCCTGCCAGATAGGTCCTACAGTATGGATGACAAACTTAGCTGATAGGTTGCCAGCATTGGTGATCACCGCTTGTCCGGTATCACATCCTCCAATCTCTTTGCACGCTTCTAAAATTTTTGGACCTCCGGCGCGGTGGATAGCCCCATCCACACCACCGCCACCGAGCAGGGAGCTGTTCGCTGCGTTAACGATCGCATCAACGTTGAGTTTGGTTATGTCGCTTAGTAGTAGCTTGATTTCCATACTTTAAGATAGAGGAAACCAAGATTATTGTAGCAGGCGATTTGTTTAAAATACAGCGATAGGATTGATCGGACAGCTGGTGGTGCCTTCAATTTTCCAGGGATTAATGCTTACAAAAAACTCGTATCGTTGCTCTTGTTTACATTTCTTGCTGAGTGCTTCAAGATCTGCGTTATCAATAAGAGGAAGTCCCAAATACGGGATCCCTATCGTATGAAAAGGAGAGGACCACCGCTCAAATGGTATAGGGTGTGCATCATTGTCCCCATCACTGCCAAGCAAAGCCACATCGTTTTCATGCATCCAAACGACACAGCTTGGATGCAGGCCTGCTCGTCGCTCACGCGTGTTTTTCATTCCTAAACCGGTTCTTACAAATAAAATGTCACCGCTTTTGATCTTCACATGTTGTCGATCCAGGATCATGTTTAAATCTTCAGGAGTGATGGCCTGTCCTAAAGCAACACCTCCTTCCAGATATTCTGCTGCATCAATCAAAATACCCCGGCCAACGATTCCTTTAGCAGCTAACTTCTCCATTCCCAGTTTTCGTGCTCCTCCATCAGAGATGGTGCTCACTGGATATCCATTGTACATATTAATAGTGTCTGCAAACACATGACTCAGACCATCCAGATGCGTGACGGCAAATCCATGCCACACAGCACCTACAAAATCGCGACTTCCGTAAGCTCCTTTTTGCATTTCATACTTGCCTTCTCGTACACCTATTGTTCGGGTCATGGAGGTTTGCCGAGCCAATGAAACAGTAATCCCTTTTTTGATCAGTTGAGATGCTTCAGCAATCTTCTCTGGAGTGATAAAGTTTAGCGTCCCAATTTCATCATCCGGTCCCCATCGATTCCAGTTGGTGATCTTAGGAAGTATCTTTTCAATTGCTTCATCATTGTTGATATCAGCATAATTGAAGGGCTCTGATTCTGTTGTCTTATTTGAAGAACATCCGATAATCAAAAAACACAACAGGATAGACTTTATCAGCTTGTTCATTTGTCCTGTTTATAAAATGTTTTGCTGATGATCTTCCATTCGCCATCTATTTTTAGTAGCTGCATATAGTCATGAAAATAGAAGGTGTCGTATTCGATTTCCAGCTTGGCTTGTGCCGCATGCCCCGTTGCATCAATGGACACGATACGTGTCTTGCGATCCTGGACAGGGCCTGGCTTCATGCCTTTTTTAAAAAATTCTAGTGCATTGACCTGCTGGTATCCATTAGCATTGATGTAGGTCATCGTGGCATCAGAGTGAAAGGCTTTTGATAAGGTTTCAAAGTCATTATTGGTGCCTCCAACTAGATAATAATTGACTGTTTCAGCTATCGCTTCATAATCCTCTTTTGCTGATTGAGCGAATGATGTTAGAGCAATGAATAGTAGCATAGTTCCTGTTAAAAGATTCTTCATGATTAGAAAATGTTAGTTATGTAATTAATAAATGTGTTCATTTCTTCCTTTGTGCCGATGGTAATCCTTGCGTAGTTTTCACCATCGATTTTTTTCTGCCCCACAAGCATGTTATGCTTTTTCAATAGGGAAGCCAGGTCCTTATTTCCGGGGATTTTAAAGAAGATGAAGTTAGTGTTTGATTCATACGGTTGAATGTCAAGTTCTCTCAATGACTGGATGGTGCTACTGCGAATCATTTCATTTTTTTCAAGAGACTCACGAACAAAGTTCTGATCCTCAAGGGATGCTCTTGCTGCGGCAATGCCAGCTATGCTTAGGCTGTCATTGTTCCAAATACGAAGGGGCTTAAGCTTGTTGATAGTATCTGGATGGGCCATCAGGTAGCCGATGCGCAGGCCGGCCAGTCCGTATATTTTAGAAAACGTTCGAACAATGATGATGCGCTCGTTGCTCCGGATCATATCAGCAAGTGATTCTTGCATGCCTATGTATTCAATGTAAGCTTCATCGACGATGATGTGTGAATGTGCAGATGCCCGCTCGCAAAAACTCCGAAGTGCTTTGGATGAGGTCTTTATCCCTGTAGGGTTATTTGGATTAACCAAATAAATGATGCCCGGGTTTTTTCTGGCTCGCTCACCGATCTGATCCAGATCATATTGAAAATCCTCACTCATTTTGATTTCATTGACCAGGCCGTCAAGTTGTTTTACCTGGTTAGGAAGGATGTCAAACGTAGGAGAGGCATAAGTAACCGGATATTTCTGCAGTACAATCCAGTGGGCCAAAAGTTGGAGAAGCTGTGAGCTGCCAGAACCAAGCAGTAGCTGGTCTGAATTGATATTCATTTGCTTGGCTAGCTGATTGTGCAGCAACTCTGCTTCTCCGAAAGGGTATCTGTTTCCCGTGCTTAGTGTCTTTCGTATGGCTTCTAAAGCTTTGGGTGATGGTCCGTATGGATTTTCGTTTCCACTGAGCTTAATCAGGTCCGGACTGGCTGGTAATCCTGAACCATAAACAAGACCGGGGGCAATCAATGCAGATGAAGCAATCAATGTGGTCATTTGACCCATCCACTTTCTTCTGGAAATTGTGGCATTCATGATGATTATTTTCTCCTCTAATCGTAGTGGGGAGAGACAAGTTTAGATCACCTTCTAAATGGTTCTATGAGTTTCCGAATTGTTATCTCATCTGCAGCATGGTCATTAGCTCCTGCTTCATCGATCGGCTGATGGGGAGCGAATGCCCATGGCTTAATTGCACCTCATAGGTGTTGTGCTTGACTTTTACAATGGATTCAATTCGGGAGATATCTACTGCGTACGACCGATGAATCCTTTTATATTGACTGGGCAATATTTGCATGAGGCTATTCAAGGGTTTGTCATACACGCATTTTTCTCCATTCATCAGCACTAATTCTGAATAGATGCTGGCAGCCTGTAGATGACTGATCTCTTGAAGTGGAATGAATTTTATCTCATTCTTCACTTTCACTGCAAGATGTGTGGTGCTTCCTGACCCAGTAGAACTGTTGTTGGTGAATCGAACCAATGCTTTCTTAATGCGCTCCTTAGTAAAAGGCTTACAGATATAATCCAAAACGCCATATTCAAAAGCTTGAATCGCCTTATCAGTGTAGGCCGAGACAATGATCGTATGGAACGTATGATGAACGAATTTTTTAAGTAAATCAAACCCCTGCTTGCCGTGGAGGTTTAAATCAAGGAACAACAAATCAACTGAATGATTGGATAGGTAAGTTTCGGCAGTTTCAAGTGATTGGATATGATGGATTTCCTTCGGGTGATCATCACTCTCACGGATGAACCGGATCAGCCGCTGAGCTACAAGAGCTTCATCTTCCACTACCAGTATCCTGATCATCTGTTTAGCATAATTTGAGATTTGAACCCATGCTCTGATGGCTGAAACTTCAGCAAATAATTTTCACCAAACGCTTCACTTAACCTGGATCGAATATATTGAATGCCAACACCTTCGTTTATTGAAGTCGGCGCATCACCATTGTTTTCAACAGTAAAGATGACTTTGGATTCAGTGATGGATTTTGAAACTTGAAATTGACCTGTATTGAGTCGACTGAATCCATGAGTCACTCCGTTCTCAATAAGTGTTAGCAAAACACCCGGGGGTATTTCTTCGCTACCGTTGATGGAATCTACCTTCAGTTCAAAGGTTTTATCCATGCGCACGGCCATGATATCCAAAAAGGAACCAGCCAACTCAATCTCGTCATTTATGGGTATGAGTTTGCGTTCGTTTACTTTGGAAAATACCGTGAAGACGCGGGACAGGTTTTGTACAAAGTGGGAGGCCTTTTGAGGATCCTGTTCGATCAGCTCCTGCAGAGAGGTCAGCGAATTGAGGATGAAATGAGGTTGGATGCTTTTCTTCAGGAGCTGGTTTTCAAGCTTTGCCGACTGAAGTTTCGCTCGGTTGAGCATGTTTGTGTGTTGTGATAGTTGGATGCCGGATGATATGGTCATGAGAATGATCATGACGATCACACCAATGAAGTATCCGAACGGGACCGTTCCGGTCGTTCCCAGGATGGTGGATATAAAAAGAAACACCAGTCCAAGCAATATCATCCAATTATATCGCTGCTTTCTGAGTCCTATGATACTCTGAACGATGGCGATCAATACATAAAGAAAAATGAATACATCTTCGGCGATGATGAACGGTGCAATAAGTGAAAATGCACTCAGGATAGTAATGAAGAACTTTTTCTTATTAAGATCGAAATGAAAGAGGAGAAAAACGTTGAGTGAAAGTAGCCCCAGACTGACGGAGAAATAGATGAGGTCTATTGCCTGCAAGCCGAGTGATGATATCAAAATCTGACCTGGTGGGAATGTTTTAAGCCAAACTTTAAAAATGTGAAAGGCACAGAAGAACGAAAAGAAGAGGTAGTCCTGTTTTTTATGATAGCCGAAGTATAACGCCAGGTTAAATACCGCAGCAGAGAAAAACAGGGTGCATAAGACCAGGGACAGCTCATGTATTTCGAAGGGCATGGTGTTTCGTTTCGGCTGATGAAATTAGAAAGAAAGAATAAATGTGTTGCTTACGATCCTTTGATTAAATGGTTTCTATGAGCTTAGTTTCTCCGCATAAACCACAAGGTATAATCTGGTGACTGTTTCCAAATATGATAAACATGAAAGCCAAATTGTTCATACACGTTTTTGTTTCGTTCCACTGACGTCTCAACGAGGATGGGGAGGTGTTGTTCTTTAGAGAGATGGAAGATACCTTTTTTTAGGTCGTACACACCATCGCCTCCTTTGCAGGCAGGGTCCACGCCCAGAAACCAGAAGTTGAGATGTGGTTCTTTAGGGCGGTGTTTTTTCAAATAGCTTTCTCGCTTGAGTACGTGTGGTACACGTGAAATACCAATGGCCTTTCGAATGAGCTGTAGCTGATTTAGGTAGGAGGAGAGTGAAGTTTTGGCTGGCTCTTTAAAGCAGATGGCTGCAGCACTTTCATCATCCGATAGGAACACTCCATCATTTTCAAGTCCTGTTTTCACAGCATACTCAACGAGCGCTCTCAGCCGATCTTGAACCTTGTTGTCCTGCTTGATTACCCACAAAGCACTGGGGTTGGTCCTGAAGGATTGCGTAAGAATGTGGATGACTTTAGGTGCCTGTGAGGAGGTGATTTTTTGCAAAGAAGTAAAGGTAATTAGTGGTTTATACGAAGATAATACTGAATCTCTATCCAAGAGAAAACATCATCTTATCTTCGCATCCATGCAACCCATCCTATTTATCGACCGTGACGGCACCATCATCCAGGAGACGGAGGATGAGAAAATTGAGACCATTGAAAAACTGGACTTTCTACCGGAAGCTCTGTACTACCTGAAGAAGATCAAAGAGGAAACAAACTACAAGTTTGTGATGGTAACCAACCAGGATGGGTTAGGTACGGATGCATTCCCTGATCATGAGTTCTGGCCGGTACACAACTTCATCATGCGGTTGCTGGAAACGGAGGGCATTCACTTTGATGCCGTCCACATCGATGAGCATTATGAGAAAGACAATCACCCCAATCGCAAGCCGGGGACAGGTATGCTCACCGAATACATGAATGGCAATTATGATCTTGCCAACTCATATGTCATAGGTGATAGAGCTACAGATGTGCAGCTGGCTCGCAACCTGGGTTGTAAAGCGATTTACCTCTCTTCTGCCTATTCTGATGCCAAAACAGAGGCGGAGTTGAAACCGAAGGGGTGGAGGGATATCTATAATTTCCTGGCGAAAAAGTAGTTTTCTTCAGAGAAAACTACTCCCCCTTAATAAAGGGGGATTGGGGGTTGTTAAAAATACATTACATCCCCCTGCCACCACAAGGTCCTACACACCCCCCTTCAAAGGGGGAATTTGAATTACAATATCCCTCTCCCCGGCATGGTGGCCAGCCCTACCAATACAAGCAAAATGGAGATCCCAAAGAAAATCGTTTGGAATCGGAATTTTACTTGTGCATCATTTGATTTTTTACTGATCGATCGTCCGATCTGGGCAGCTGCAACAGCGAAGATCATGAGGGCAATGTGCTCCACAGACCAGTAGCGACTTACTTTGTCACCCATATTATAGGTCACAAAAGGACTGTAAATGAAATACAGGATCAGTCCGATTAATAACTGGAGGTGCATGAGTCCGACATAGGCAGGTGCAAGTATTTTGTCAAATTTGGTGTAAGATCCACCTCCTAACCAGCCGATGAGTGATTTTAAAACTACAATAACAGCAGCGAGTAATACAAGATATCTTAGTCCGGAATGCGCGTGAAGCAGGAAATTATACATGTGATTGAATTTTCGTCAAATATAGTGGGAGACATTGTTTATCTAATGTCAAAACAGCGTCATTCTTGATTTGTATCTAATTCACTGCTATAAAGATTGTAATTTTCCATGGCGTTCATAAATATTAAATCCATCCTACCTGTGGATGGATTTAATATTAAGGATTAAAAGGAGTTTGCCTTATTGACCTGGAGGTGTGATTTGGTATCCTACTGCTTGCCAGATCGGTACTCTGTCGTAGTAAGAAAACATTTTGCTGATTTTTCCTTCGCTCAATTCAAGATTCACGAAATATGGTATCCAAATGGTTGTATCTGCATCTACCATGTATGCGCTGTAATTGCCCCAGTATTGTACCCAGTCACCGACGAAATCTCCTTCATTTACTTTCAAAGCAGAAGCTGCCACTCTTTCGTTTTGTTGGTCACTTCTGGAAGTCTGAAATGAGACCCAATCCTGAATAAAGTCCTCTTTGTTAATGGTATCCATAGGATTAGTCACATAAATACTAACAAAGTCATCTGTAGTCAATGCTGTAAGGGCCACACTATCACCAGCGAGCATTGCATCAACAAGTTGCTGAACCGCTGCTATATAAGCAGAGGAATTTGGGTTGTAAACAACCGGCTTAACTACGGCCGCATCATCTACTTGTTCTGATGTGTTCGAGCATCCTTGAATCATTACAAATACCGATAAAAGGATGAAAAAAAATGATAAATTCTTCATAATAGGTTGGTTTTCAGTGGGTTTATTACAAAGAAGATAACCAATTTATTGATCAAAATCAATTATACTAGTTGAATACTCAGACAGCAGTTTTTTGCAGGTGGACTTACTTTTAATCTGTTGTCGTCAGTATTAGATTTATTCCTCCATTGTCATCAAGGCTCCCATCAGCTTAATGCCATACCACAGATTTCCAATTCTTAGATTTTCATCTGCCGCATGTTGATTATTATCATGATTGGCTATGGGGAGGATGATTGCCGGCTTTTTTAATTCATCCGTGAAAAGATAAAGCGGAAGTGATCCTCCTAAAGTGGGGAGTAAAATCAAATCCTCACCTGCGACATCTTTCGATCGCTCTATCACACCCTGTATGATCGGCAGATCCATAGAGGTTCTGGCAGCCGGGTAGCCACCGGACCGAGTCACCTTGGCAATCTTCGGGTATCTCATGCGTGTCTCCTGGTCAGGATCCTCGCGAACGATATGAAAACCCTGCTTTCGGATGTGTGCTTCCACCAAGTCTTTTTGTTTTTCCGGATCACAGCCCTTTACTAGACGCATCCCGATAGCTGCAGTTGCGGTGGCTGGGACTACATTTCTAGCGAGTTTGCCTGTATTCCCACTACTCAGCCCTTTGATGGTTAGTGAAGGCAGGAGTAATCGTTCGTTATACGTTTCTGTACCCTCAGGATCATTGATCCCCAATTCTTCCTTGAGACTCTCATCAATTGGAGGGATATTCGCCAGCGCTTCTTTTTCCAATTTACTCAACGGCTCCACATCATCATAAAATCCTTCAATGATTACATTGCCTTCTTCATCCTTCATGCTGGCGATGAGGTCTGAAAGTAATTGTCCCGGAACGGGTGCCCAGTTACCATAATGTCCACTATGAAGTGGTCGGTTCGGACCGTAGGTGGTAATTTCCATGCCGGTTACTCCACGAACTCCAAAAACCAACTGTGGTTTTCTGGACTGGTGAACCGGTCCGTCACAGAACAGCCATAGGTCAATTTCGTCCACCAGCTCGCGGTTGTCACTCAAGTATTGATGCAACTGGTCCGATCCGGCCTCTTCCTGTCCTTCAAAGAAGAATACCAGATTAGATGTCACGGCTAGCTTATTAGCGTGGATCATATCCAGGGCTGTTAAAATGGTGATAATCGGTGCTTTGTCATCTCCTGCAGAGCGTACATAGATGCGGTGATTTTCTTCAATATCTTCTGTTTTTGAGGGGAAGTCCATAGGCTCACCTCCATTAAACATGGCATCCGAGTAATAGACAGGCTCCCAGGGATTGTGTGTCCATTTCGTTTTATCTACGGGCTGTCCGTCATAGTGTACATAGAATGCAAGCGTTCGGTCAGCTCCCTCAACCGGATAATATCCATACACAATAGGGGGAGTACCCACCATTCGAAGCAGTTTTGTTTCAACACCCCGATCGTTTAGTTCAGAAATAATGTGCTGAGCGTTTTTGTTGATGTTAGGGAGGTCAAACGCGACGTTTGGCATAGATAGCAGCGTTTTAAAATCATCGATGATCTGTACCCCATTTTCCTTGATGTGCTTTTCAGCTAGTTTATTTACGTCTTGGGCGGATAGTTGTGAAACGATTAGGATGAATATTGCAGAAATGACTCGCATGCTTTTTAAATTTGATTGTGGCTAAAATTATTAAAATACCCTCTGTATTCCTGTATGAAACAAAGGTGGTTGGTGTTTCCCTAAACAACGCTGACGGTTCATCACGTCAGGAGATCATCAGACGTGAGGTTGAAGAAGACGATAAACTAAAATTAGCGCGCGAACCTGACAATCCTTACGACCCGAATGCGGTGAAGGTGCTGTCAAAACATGGAAATCAAATCGGCTACCTGAATAAGGAAATGGCCGAAACAATCAAACCAGCCATCGATAACCAAACAGAGATTCATGTGACCGCAAGGTGGGTAAATGGGGAGAAGATGCTGGGAGTAGGGTTAAGAATAGAATTGGTGAGTTGATCAAACACATTCCGCGCAAGATGGTTTTTATTGGATGCTTGCAAAACTTCTCATAGACTTTGGTTTAGTCATCTTGATTTGGATGACTCAGCTAGTGGTATATCCTAGTTTTACGCATTTCGGACAAGATGAGCTTTTTAGCTGGCATCAGAAATATACAACAGCTATTTCCATTATCGTGATGCCCCTTATGTTGGGTCAGATAGTCGCACATGGGTATTTTGTATATGCCGACTATGATCTTGTAAAGTTGATTGCCCTTATATTAATCGGCATTGCATGGGTCAATACTTTCTTCTTTGCAGTTCCATTACATAATAAGATCAGTTTTGGGCAAGATATCATTGAATCTGCCCGAGGCTTAGTAAGGGTTAATTGGTTGCGGACATTTCTGTGGTCTGCGGTATTTCTGCTGAGTCTTTTTGATTACTTAAGAAATCAAGGATAGCTTCATTTACTTTCTTAGGTTTTTCAATGTTACATATATGGCCTGCATGCGGAATTATTTGCAGATCAGAATGGTGGTGATTGTCAGCAAATGAACGAGCACTCGGTAGGAATAGGTAATCTTCCTCGCCCATCAATATTAAGGTTGGAATGGCAAGGGCTTGTTGATGAAAAGATCGTAATAAAGCGAAGAATTCACTATATAACCCGAGCCATTTGAGGTACTCTTTTTGGCTTAGTTTCCTTGCTTGCAACTGATATACTCGCCTGGCTACTTGATGGTTTTTCTTTGGCATCAATAAATAGGAGAAAATGCGATACATCATGTGATAAGGTAGGAAGGCATTAATTAGTCTTGCCGAATGCACAAATGCTTTGATCATCCAGTTGGCATTGAATATGCCACCGATCAACGTCATAGATTGAACCATGGAAGGGTGTCGTTCATAAATCGCTTGCATAAGAACACTTCCAAAAGAGAGGGTGACAAAGTGTGCTTTTCGAATTCCTACCTGATTCAAAACGTTCTGAACATCTTTAACAACAATATCAAAATTGTATCGGTCAAATGAAGGCGCTATGTTCTTGGAATGGCCATGATCTCTCAAGTCAAGAGCCAATAAATTATATCGGTCTTTTAGCCCGTTAATCTGATGCTTCCAGGTCTGAATACTACCGCCTGCTCCATGCAGCAGAATGATCCATTCGCAATGTCGATTGATATAGTGAGTTTGATAGTTTAAAATCTCTTGCACCTTTTCTCAACAAATGGAGCAGTTAAGTGTTTTCTATTTATGAATTATAAACCCTGGATGTCAACTGTTCTTAAGCTAGCAGCTATTTATAATTTGCTATGGGGTGCGTGGGTAGTCTTATTTCCGAATCATTTTTTTGATCTGGTAGGTATGGAGCCTCCCGTGCACACCATGATCTGGCAGGGAATGGGAATGGTAATAGGTGTGTACGGATTGGGTTATTGGTGGGCTTCACAAAATCCACTGGTACACTGGCCAATTGTGGCGGTAGGTTTCCTTGGGAAAATCTTTGGCCCGCTTGGATTCGTTATGAATTATGCTAATGGGAAGGTACCTTTTGGCTTTTTTTACACCCTCATCACTAATGATTTCATTTGGTGGATTCCCTTCTTTATCATTTTAAAATCAGCCTTTAAGCAGAACAAAATACGATGGGTTTAAGAAAAATCAGTGTTTACATGCAGAGTGTATTTTATATCCTTGCTGGTGTAAATCACTTCATCAATCCGGAATTCTATTATCCGCTCATCCCAGAATATTTTGTATTTGAAGAGCGTATGAATGGGCTTGCTGGTTTTGCGGAAATTCTGTTTGGACTTGGGTTGCTTTTTAATCCTACACGCAAAGCTGCATCCTACCTACTTATTATTATGCTGATTATATTCAGTACTTCACATGTCTATTTCATTCAGCAGGGCAGCTGTGTCGACAGTCTCTGCGTTCCTCAATGGATGGGATGGGTCAGATTGGTCATTGTTCATCCCTTTTTAATATGGTGGGCATGGTCAGCTGGAAGTTTAGCTCCTAAACTGAGTCGTAAATTCGCTCGTACCAATTAGCCTGATCATAGTCCTGTTTTCTAGCTTCTGATTCCCGATTGTACGCTAAAAGATATTTTTCACTTTTCTCGATGCTGCGATATCCTAATAAGTGAAGAAGCTGCTTTGCCAGGAATCTCGCAATGTTGCGATTTATTACCAAAGCTGATCTTTTGTCATCCAACCAGCTGATACCGGGTAGCCACACTAAAACCCTGTCCAGCCGATGCTTCCTCATTTTTGTAGATAGATTTAAGAAAAAACGTTTGATTCTTCTAATAGCGAAAAATCCATCTGTCCCCTGGCTCTGATACAAGGGTAAAAATATTCGACCATTCGTCTTAGCTCGGATTTCATGTCCGTTATTTCTGGCCACCAGTTGATTTTTATGGATTCGTTGAAAGTTGAAGAATCCGGGCTCCATCTCAAATTTTGCTTCCGGTTTAATGAGGTAGCGAAAATATATTTCATAAACATGCCTGACATCCCCGGCTGTTTTTGCAAGCATGTCATAAAAGTGGTGGTAGTCGATATCTTCCTGTTTTAGCGCTCCGGTAAACACCATGGATAGCAGGGTAAAGGCCTCTGCATTTTCAATGGAAGCCAGGTCATCATGCTGTCCGGCCTCAAAGCCAAACGCCACATATCCCAGCTCATTGATGTAGCTGAGGATGGGTCCATTGAGATACTCTTCTATTCCAAGAATAACGGGGATCGGATACTGTGAGATAAACGCACGGTTGAGTAGGCTGTCATTGACAGTGAGAAACGGTAACGTCTCGCTGGAGGTCGTATGGATATCAAAGAAATAAAAGGGTCCCGGATGGGTTTTAAGAATCTCACGAATCTGATTGTAGACTTCCACTTGTTCGGCAATTTCCTCACTTTCTGCTTCTTCGGGTGTTTCAGGTAATAAGTCAATTCTACCTCGGGTCCATATTCGATTCATATCTTCGGAGATAAAGCGTGCATTTCGCTTTAGTGCTTTGAGGTTTCCCGCCAGGCAATAAATATTACCGGAGAGGGGCACATGTTTTTCCTTAATGAAATTCATTACCCGGTGAAGGGCGAATACTCCTGCGGGCTCATTGCCGTGAATACCTGCCAGGAAAATAAGTGTGGGGCCTCCGGCTTCCCCCTGAAGACTGCTTATTATTCGGTTAACCTCTATCTCACTATTTAGGGCAGGGCTATGCAACCGTATCTGTGTCATATTGTTGGATATCTTTTATAGTGACAATCCCCACCAGGTGTTCATGATGAATAACAGGCAGACTTCCGATCTCATGCTTTTTCATTAAAGGAATTGCCTCGGAAATGGCCATTTCAGGATCGGCACTTATCACTTCGGTAGTCATGATGTCTCCTACAGTCTTATTTTTCTTGTCTCCGCCATCTTGGACAAAGCGCTGCATGTGTGTCCAGGTGAGTAACCCACACATTTCCCCTTTTTGATTTTCCACAGGAACATGATGGATGTTTTTCCACTGCATGAGCTGGGTAGCCAGCTCTGCCAAATCATCCTCCTGCACAGTAAAAACCCGTGTCGACATGATATGTCCTACCTGTGATGCATGCTCATGGGTGAGCGGGTGATCTGGTATCTCTGGCCACTCATGAATGGGTTTTTCCTCATTCTGATATTTATGCATGTATTTGGTTAATGCGAGAAGCGCATCGTCTTTTCGTGTGGTTCGCTTTAGTTTTCGATAGTTTCTCATGGACCACTGTGCGCCTGTCTGTCCTACAGCCCTGGCATCTATGATACTGAGCAGGCGCTCAGCTGAAGAAGGATTTACGTTCATATAAGAAAGTCCTTCATAAGCCATTGGAAGTAGTTCCCTTGTTACCAAATCTCTGATAGAAACCTGTCTATCTCTCCAGGTCATTATTGAGGCTTTACCATTTCTGGCTGCTTTTATGAAGTTGGACTTCACATCCTCAAAATCCATGTGTTTGTGGATTTCCTTGTGCGCCACCGTCCGACCTTTCATGAGTCCTACCCAAAAGGCAAAGTTTGCCATCTGATCGATGATGGTAGGGCCTGCGGGGATGTAGCGATTTTCAATTCGGAGGTGGGCACTGTCTTTTGTTGCCCCATAGCATGGCCTGTTCCATCGGTAAATCGTTCCATTATGGACGTTTAAAGCCTCCAGTTTAGGGATTCTGCCTTGCTTTAGTTCATTCAGTGAGTCTGTTTTTATTTCCCTGCTCAATAAGATTTTATGCTGCGCAATTTCATTTTTATAGATATCAGCAATACTACCGGACTCCCAGTGTTCCCCAAAGCTGACACGAGATATTTGATCTTTAAGGGCGTAGGTAGACTCCCTGGTATCTATGCTTTGCTGAAACAGTGCAATCCGCGTTTCATTCCAAAGTTCCCGTCCTAGGAGAAGGGGAGAATTGGTGCATACGCCGAGCACGGGTCCCGATATGGCCTGGGCCCAATTGTAACTCGAGATGAAGTCATCCGGATCTACCTGAAGATGCATTTGAAAGCTTGTGTTACATGCTTCCATCAAGACTGAGTCATGAGTAAGGGATAATTCATCGACTCCTTTTATGTGGAGGTTGAAGTCGGTTCCACGGGCGCCTCGCATCATGTCATTCAGGGCAGTGTAGCGTGGCTTTGGTGTCATGTATTCAAAAGACAATTCGGTTTTGCTGATAGTGGGCAGAATTCCTGTTAGGAGAACATACGCTTCTCTTTTAGCCGCCATTGTGGAGGCTTTGTCAAGAAAAGTTCTCAAGTGCTTTTCCATTTCGTCAAAGCAGTCTCCTTTTAAAACCAGGGGGTCCAGATTGATCTCCAAATTATAGAGAGCCAACTCATTAGTAAAGTGAGGATCATTGATGTCTTTTAGAATTTCATCTGCGTTGTTCTGTGGTCGATAGTTTTTGGAAATCAGACAGAACTCCTGCTCTGCACCAATGCGACTGATGCCTGATTCGATCATCCCTTTTTCCAGCATTAGTTCAAGGCATTTTACATCATTAAGCAGATGCTGAATAAAGGATGTCCGAATGGATTGATCTTTTGCAGAACTCACAACTTGATTTCCCATACCATCGAAATTTGATCTGTAAATTTTGGACAAATCTCCTGGTCAGGATATGATGTATGGCAGAGGAAAGACTGAGATGAATCAGTCTGGAAATACTAATCTTCGATGTAGAATTCTAAGGTGGAAACGATACGGACTTTCTTCATCACCCCTGAATTTTGATCCAGGTCTGTAATGGAGAAATAGCCTTGATTCGCTGACTTGATCTTCCCAACTTTCGAGCCGGAATCACGAGCAAATTTTTCCGCTGCTTCACGTGCATTTTTAGTTGCTTCTTCGATCATCTCCGGCTTGACATCATTGAGTTTTGTATAGATATAAGTTACCGGTTGCCACGTGTTTTTCGAACCAATTACAAGTCCCTGTCCAACGATGCTCGGAACCTTATACATGGCCTCACTCATTTTATCTATTTTCGTTGTTCGCAAATTAAAATCAACCTTGGCAATGTAACGATCCTGGTTATATGCATTTTGCCCTCCATAAAGCAGTGCACGATTATCTTGAATGGTTGGTGCCCCAACCGTCAATTCATCTTCAGTGAATGCCAACCCGGTGAAAAAATCCTGCAGGATTTTGGTCTGTTGCTCCAGGGTTTTTTGAAGCTGACCCAGCTCATTTCCAGATACGGTGAGCTCCAGTGGCCAAGTGGCTATATCTGCTTTTACCTCACGCTCTGCGAGACCTTTTACGACTACTGTTCTGTCAAGCTTTTTACCGGCGACATAGGTCTGCCCGATAAAATACCCGGAAAGGATAATGGCAAGTGAAAGGATGAGGGTAGGGACGAGGTTCTGCTTCATCTGTATTGAATTTATGAGGTGAAGCTACGAATTTTACGGCACTATTTAAAGCGGAACATTATTTCGGGTGAAGCTTATGATGAGGGTAGATGGGTAGAATTGTTAGCTTATTTACCTGTATTTAAACTCCTGAAAATAAATAAGATATGAACTAAATATAATTATTACTAAAATATTTAGTATTTATTCTAAAGCACGCTTGTAAGCATTAAGACACCTCTCCCTGGCTTCTTTGTGATCTACAATGGGATCCGGATAATACTTGGTACCAATCTCAGGTACCCACTTGTTGATGTATTTCCGATCTTTATCAAATTTGTCAGTCTGTGAATAAGGATTGAATATCCTGAAATATGGTTGGGCATCAACTCCGGTCCCGGCCGCCCATTGCCAGCCACCGTTGTTACTGGCTAATTCATAATCCAATAGTTTTTCAGCAAAATAGGCTTCCCCCCAGCGCCAATCGATGAGTAGGTGTTTGGTCAAAAAACTGGCCACAATCATACGCACACGATTGTGCATGAAGCCTGTTTTATTAAGCTCTCGCATGCCTGCATCTACGATAGGATATCCGGTTTTTCCATTCTTCCATTTTTCAAATTCTTCCTCATTATTTCGCCACTTTACACCATCATATTTACGATTGAAGTTTGTGTCAACTACATGGGGGAAATGCCACAGTATGGCCTGGTAAAAATCCCTCCAAATCAGTTCATTAAGATACTTTTCATTTAGGGATTTTGCCTGACGTGTAAGCTCCCGAATACTCACAGTTCCAAACCGTAGATGAAGGCTCATTCTACTGGTACCTCTGATGGCCGGAATGTCTCGTGTCTGGTCGTATTTATCTACGATACTTTCGTTAAGTTTCCTATCAGGAAATTCTATGCCTGCAGGCTTAAATCCTATCTCTTTCAGGGACGGAATTTCCCTGGCATCAGTCTCGTGCCAATATGTTGCTTCTTCAGATTTAAACGAGCTCAAATGGCCTCCCTCTAGGGTCTTCTTCCAGAGTCTGCTATAAGGAGTATAGACCACATATGGATCACCATTTTCTTTGACAATTTCATCCTTTTCAAAAATGACATGATCCTTCTTCGCTCGAAATTCTACTCCATATTTTTTTAGGAGCGAATGGATTTCCTCGTCCCGTTCTCGGGCATAAGGTTCATAATCTTTGTTGGCCCAAACAGCCTTCACATCATAATCCTCAATGAGCTTTTTCCATATATCAATGGGCTTTCCGATCCTAATATCCATGGTGCTCCCGTGCTTTCTCAATTCCCCTTGCAATCGTGTGATTTCCTGATGTATGAATTCAACACGCGAATCTTTTTTTGGTAATTCATCCAGGATGTTTGTATCGAAAATGAATACCGGTTGGACGGGATGCTCCTCCTGATGGGCATGGTATAGACTTCTGTTATCTACCAATCGAAAGTCTCTTCTAAACCAGAATATCGTGACTTGTGGTTTGGACATATTATTTAATTAGTACTCCCCTCCCTGGAGGGGTCGGGGGTGGGTTAAGTTATTCACCTCTAACTCCTCCCGGGAGGAGAATTGGTTTCTTTAAAGCTGATCAGATTCTTGGCCATGTTTTTAAAAATGAATCCGTGGAACGGAAAAACGAGATACCAATATAGCCTTCCCCATAAACCAAGTGGCCTGAAGGTAGCAGTTTGTATCAGACAATTTTTATCATCATCCGGTTTGATTTTGAATTCCAGCCAGGCATCCCCCGGTAGCTTCATTTCTGCAAATAGGAGCAGTCGTTTATTTGGCTTGTCTGCTTCCAGCACTCTCCAAAAATCCAACGCATCTCCTCCTTTCAGGTCGTCAGGATTTCTTCGGCCTCTTCTTAGACCTACTCCACCAACGAACTTATCCAAGATACCTCTGATTTCCCACAGCCAGTTTCCATAGTACCAGCCCCGCTCTCCACCAATCTTCCAAATATTCTCCACCACTTCTTCTGCTTTCCGTTCAAATGAATATCTCCTTACATCTTTAAAGCATCCGTATTTAGGTGCTTCGATCTGTGTTAGAAATGTTTCGTTAAATGCCGGACTGGCAAAAGAATCCTTCCATGACGATATGATTTGCTTCTGATCAATCTTCTGAAAGGTACGTTCGAGGGCCTCTTTATAACTGTAAAGTTCGATATCGACTGCTTCTTTAATGGAATCATCTTTAGCGATCACTTCATTTTTCATTGAGTCTACCAGGTTTCTGGCCAGTCGATAGGATGTTGAAGTAACTAGGTATAGCCACAAAGAAGATAGCCTGATCGTTAAAACAGGTACGGTAAGGATCCACCTCTTTAAACCCCTGACTTCTGCAAACTGCAGAAGCATTTGCTTGTAAGTCAGGATGTCTTTCCCTCCGATATCGAAAATTTTGTTAAGTGCTTTATCGTTTGCCAGAACTCCCATTAGGTAATCCATAACATTGGCAATACCAATGGGTTGACACTTGCTATTAAGCCATTTTGGGGCAATCATCACCGGTAATTTTTCTACTAAATCTCTAATGATCTCAAAAGAAGCTCCTCCTGAACCAATGATGATGCCGGCCCTTAGGACCGTTAATGGCGCCTGTGATTTCGCCAGAATATCTTCAACATGGTGTCTTGACTTGAGATGTTCGGACAGTTCATCATCGTTGACAATGCCTCCTAAGTAGATAACCTGAGTGGTCTTTGAATCATTGATATACTGAACAAAGTTGGCAGCAGAATCTGATTCCATCGTACTAAACTTCTTGCTGTTGGAATTCAGTGAATGGATCAGGTAGTAAGCCGCATCGATATCTTTAGGAAGTTTTTCCAGACTCTTCTGATCAAGGAAGTCACATTCGATGACTTCCACATGTTTGAGGAAATCATCACTGAAATCCTCAAAATCAAAACGTCTGACGTCCCGAACCGGGCAAACCACAGAATGACCTGCATCCACCAGGTAGGGAAGTAATCTTCTACCGATGTAACCGGTCGATCCTGTAAGTAATATTTTCATGCGTGTTTCTAAATAGGTCTAATGGATGACATACCACCATCGAGACCTATGATTTGGCCGGTCATCCAGCTGGATTCATCAGATAGTAGAAATTTAGCCATTCTTGCGACCTCTTCAGCAGTACCCACGCGATTAAGTGCATGACGTTCACCTGAATTCTTCTTTTTTTCCTCGGAAGAGAGAATTCGACTCGCAAGTGGAGTATCCGTTATCGATGGTGCGATAGCATTGACGCGTACTTTCGGAGAAAGCTCTGCAGCTAGTGATCGTGTGATTCCTTCCAGTGCGCCTTTACTCGCTGCTACAGATGCATGAAAAGGCATGCCTTGTGACACAGCTACAGTACTGAAAAAAACAATTGATGATCCTTTGCTTTTTTTCATGGTCTTTAATACTAATTGCAAGGTCTTGACAGCTCCTTTAACATTTATTTCAAAATCATCCTGAAAGTCTTTTGGTTTCAATCCATGGAAGGGTTTTAGATTGATAGTCCCTGGACAGTATGCAAATCCATCGATGGTGTCCAGATCAATGTCCGGGTCTTCATCGGATGTTACATCATATTCGATATGTGAGACATTGGAAAGAGCATCCAAATCACCCTTACTTCTTGAAAGAACTGTTACTTGGTGTCCTTCTTCTGATAGTTGCTTCGTTAACTCGTATCCTATGCCGGAGCTGCCTCCGACTACTATGTAATTTTTTCCCATGTCTACATAACCAACGAATGGATCGAAGGTTTAAAAAGGGAATAATCAGTTCTGGCTGAGATTGAGCTAATTTTCTATTCGTACATACGTCTCGTAAGTTGTTTCCTCAGGTCCTTTGATCACCTGTGTATATGTGCTATCGGTAACTTCAATGCCGATGCGAAAGAAATTACCATCCTTGCTGATTACCTGCCTGAATGCCCAAGAACCTGAGATCATGGTCTCATACAGGGTATCCCCTTCAATGGTGTAGGTTCCATACCCAAACCACTCGGTATATTCGGCTGGAGACTCAAAACCCCACATTACACTTCCATCCACATACATTTTATACTGGACTCGTTCATCAGTCGTGGTGTCACCTTCATTGGAAACTGTCATGTAATCGGTCATTCTCCATGAACCAGTGAGTTTATCCCGTGTTTGCTCTTCCATTCCTGTTCGTTGAACTTCTGGTGATTTCTGATTGCAACAATTTAGAATAGACGCAAGAAGAATAAGTTGTGCTAGGTATTTCATTGATTTATGAGCTTGGTTCAACTATAATTTAATAAAAAATATGGCTCAATGCTATTTTTGTAGTTTAAAATTTGGACATAGTGAGATATGCGTAATAAAAAACTATTTCATCTTTCTGATGACTTTTCTGTTGCAGGAAGTTGTGAGCGCTTATCACTAATCATTTAATCAGTAATTCTTAATTTCAACTGGAATTCATCCATATGCATCAGCAAAGCATCATCGTTTTCTTCATTGTAGCACTCTTATCTTTTTACAATACCAATGGGCAAAAAGCAGACTCTTTGATATCGCTTATTGAAGAAACTTCTTCTGATAGGGTCAAACTTTCTGTTTATAATGAGCTTTTAGGTGATCTATATAATGAGAGAAATGACTCTTTACTATACTATGCAGAGCAATACCTTGAGCTAGCTCAGAGTGAAAATCAGCCGATGCATCAAATCTATGCTCTGGAGTATCAGGCCCTTTATTACGATGTGTATAAAAGTGATTACTCCCGAAGCTTTCAGCTGTATGAACTGGCATTAAAAAGATGTGATGAATATAACATTGATTATAGACAGGATCTTTACCATGGAATTGCCATACTGTTCCATATATCAGATGACTATGAAAAGGCATTGAACTACTATAATCTGGCCCTGGAGGACGCTTCAGAAGATGATTCTTTCCGTAAGAAAATTTTGACGAATATGGCTAGCATTCAAAGCAGCCTTGGGAACTACGAGGAGGCGGAGCAATTATTTCTGACGGCCATTGAAATTGAAGATGAAACATTTGAAATGATCAACTCGCTGTATTCCAACTTCGGTAATCTGTACTTACGCAAGGGGGAACCGGAAAAGGCCATTCCTTATCTGAAGGAGGCATTGCGGATTGGTTTTGAAAAAGAACACAAGAGTGGACTATTTTATGATATCAGCTTTTTGATGGATGCTAAGATTGCCATGCAGGATAAAGAAGGTCTGGATACGCTCATTCAGTATGTGGATCAGCATGGAGACGCGATTCTTAATCTTAGGGAGAAAACGATCATTTTTCGTAGTGTCTTTGAGGCGCTGCAGCTATTGGGTGATTATAAAAAGGCATCCACATATCAGGATAAGTATATACGAGGATATGAAGATCTAATCGGGCAGCAGCGGTCAGATTTGATTTATGAGATGGAGGCCAAGTATGACAATGAAAAGAAGAAAAAGGAAATTGCAGAATTGGAGGTGGAGCAACAACGAGCTCAAAATGAACGAAATGCCTGGTTTATGATATCAGGTCTGGTAGTGTCAATAGCTATTTTTCTATTCATTCTTCTGCGCACCAAATCAAAAAGCAACGCGATGATTTCTAAATCACTGGCGGAGAAAGAAACGTTGTTAAGGGAGATTCATCATCGCGTTAAAAATAACCTTCAGGTGGTTTCCAGTTTGTTAAGCATGCAATCCAGATTTATTGAAGATAAGAAGGCACTTGGGGCGGTAAACGAAGGACAGCACCGGGTGGCTTCCATGGCTTTGATTCATCAAAAACTGTATCAGGATAATAACCTGTCGGGTGTAAATGCACAGGATTACATAGCTGATCTAACTGATACGCTGGTAGAGGCCTATGGTATCAATGACCGGGTAAACGTCATTTATGAAGTAGATCGATTAAATGTAGATGTAGATACCATTATACCAATGGGGTTAATTCTGAATGAATTGATCAGTAATTCCTTCAAGCATGCTTTTCCAAACGATAGGGAAGGAGAACTCCGTGTTTATTTGAAAGAAGAATCCGAAAAGCTTACATTAAAAGTATCCGATGATGGCGTTGGTCAAGGTGAAGTAGAAGGGAAGAATACATTTGGTTCTATTCTCATTCAGTCGCTAGCTCAAAAACTCCAGGCCACACTGCAAACGCAAAATGAAAGGGGCTTCATGACTCAATTAACCATCAGTAAGTATAAATTAGTCTCGTGAGTGCCAGAATTCTAATTGTAGAAGACGAGCCTTTGATTGCTCAGGACTTGAAGTTTTTGCTTCATGATGTGGGTATTAAAGCGGTGCACATCGCGATGAGTTATGATGAAGCGATTAATTCCCTAAAAAACTCTTCTTTTGACCTGGCGCTTTTGGACGTAAATCTATCGGGAGAAAAGGATGGTATACACCTTGCCGAACATCTAAATGTATCCTTAATTCCCTTTATTTTCATTACCTCTTATTTCAATTCTTCTGTCATTGAACGGGCCAAGCGAACCAAGCCCCAGGCCTACCTGGTAAAACCATTTCAGGCAAAAGATGTAAAAGTGAATGTACAGATGGCGCTTTTTAAAGCTTCTGAGAGTAATTCGGAAAACCCGGTCTTTGTGAAAGAGAAAAACGGATCAATTAAAGTTGATTTGGATAAGCTGCTGTACCTGGAGGCAGTTGATAACTATACCCGATTGATATTTGAGAATGAGGAGGTGATGGTAAGTCAAAATTTGAAATCCATGCAGGAGAAGCTGGACTCAAAAGAGATCATTCGGGTTCATAAATCTTTTTGCGTGAACATAGGTGCCATCTCCACCATCAAAGGAGGAGCCCTATTTATCAACGATCATAAAATACCAATTGGGAGGGCTTACAAGCATGATTTTACTGATCGTATTTCCTTTCTCTAGGTCGTTCACGAACTAAATCGGTCGTTCACGGAAATAATTTTTAATGTCCCTTATTGAGTAGCATCTTGAATGTGAATATTTCAAGCGCTACTATGAAAAAATCAATAATCACCTTATCATTTTTTGTCTTTCTTACGTCACTATTTGCTCAGGATTACTACTGGGTAGGAGGTTCGGGTAACTGGTCGGATTATGAGAATCATTGGGCTACAACGAGTGGGGGAGCTACTTTTCATATCCAGGCACCAACTTCATCAGATAATGTCATTTTTGATGTCAATTCATTCAATGGGTTTGGTCAGAATGTAACCTTGGATATTGAAGCAAACTGCCTCTCTATGGACTGGACTGGTGTAACCAATTTCCCCACTATCAATGGGAATGACAATGATATAAATGTCTATGGATCGATCACCTTGTCTGCTGACATGACTGCAGATTTTGACGATATTGAGTTTGAGGGAAGCACTGCTGGAAATACGATTACTACCAACGGCACTTATCTGGGTGACAACTCACTGATACGATTGAATGGAGTAGGAGGTGAATGGACTTTGCAGGACAATCTTCATGTAAAGAATTTTTATCTTAATGCGGGTACCTTCAATACAAATGGAAATGATATTCTGGCAGAAACAAGGTTTACAACCTCTGGAACTTCAGATAAAGTAATAAATCTTGGAAATTCAGAAATAACCACAGATAGATGGTGGATAAATGGATCCAACATCACGATTAATGCGGGCACTTCAAGGATTTTAACTGATTCATTTTACGGCGATCAGGGGGGTGATGGGCCATTTACTTATTATGACCTGGAATTTCTTGGAGGCTTTTGCAGATTGCGAAATGATGCCACATTCAATGAGATTACATTTCCAGCCGGATTAGAGTTAGAGATGGAGTCTGGTGATGTTTTCACTGTCAATAATTTGGTCTCAGAGGGAACCAAATTTGATCCTGTTGACATCTATTCCAGCACAGCAGGAAGTGAATCAACTTTCAGTTCCACCTCAGGAAATATCACAATTGATTATGTAGAGTTGCAAGACATTCATGGAACAGGAGGTGCCACATTTACAGCGAATAATTCGATAGATCATGGAAACAATACGGGCTGGAGCATTACAGCTCCTGTCTCGCAGGATTATTATTGGGTAGGAAACGGTGGCGACTGGACAGATGCGGCGAATCATTGGGCTAGCTCTTCTGGCGGCAGTACCTTTCACACTGATTATCCGAGTCGTTATGATAACGTGTTTTTTGATGCCAATTCATTTACGCTAAGTTCTCAGACAGTCTCGGTTGACCTAGAAGATGCGGAGTGTGCTTCCATTGACTGGACAGGAGTGACCAATGCGCCTACATTCTCTGTGCCATTTGGTAACAATATGAATGTGTTTGGATCAGCAACGTTTACTGATGATGTTGATAAAAGTGTTTCCGGATATATCAGGTTAAAAGGGAGTGGCAATCATTCACTTACGCTTGGATCTGGGGGAAATGTGACTTTTTTGACCGTTGATGGCTCGGGAAGTTATGATGTCATGGATGATTTGGAAATTGGAAGAAACCTGCTTGTGTATGGTGGTACATTGAATTTAAACGGCTTTAATGTTAACGCCAACGCCTCGAATAGTGAGGTTGTGCTATACGGAAACGACGTGGTTTTAAATGCCGGTGGCGGGACAATAACAACAGCCATATTTTCATTTCTAAATTCTTCCAGTACCCCCACTTTCAATGCAGATAATTCTACCTTGATTGTGAAATCAGAGATCTCGATTTCGAGCAGTGTAAACAAAAGTCTCACGTTTAATGATCTGGTTCTGGATGGTTCGGTATATGTAGAAGGAAGCCACACAATAGAGAATCTCACGATACTCTCTGGATCAAATGTGTCTTTTGAAGAAAGCTCTACCAACATCATTAATGGAGATCTTACCTTGGATGGAACTAAGCCTAATCCGATAGTTATCGGTTCAAATCTTTCGGGGACGCAAGCCACGCTTTCCAAGGCTTCAGGTACTGTCGATGGCATTTACTTGATTCTTGAGGATATGGTAGCGACAGGTGGTGCTACCTTCAATGCGGATCAGACCATAGATAATGGAAACAATTCAGGGTGGAATATCACCGAACCAACCGGAGCGGATTATTATTGGGTAGGAGACGGAGGCGATTGGTCAGACTATGCGAATCATTGGGCAACCACCTCCGGTGGATCGACCTTCCATGATTCGGCACCAGGAGTTTTAGATAATGTCAATTTTGATGCTAATTCCTTCAGTACAGATCTGGAAGTGGTATCCATCGATCAGGCTTCTGCCAGCTGTCACGATTTTGATGCATCAGGTGTCGATCAACTTTTTTACTTATCAAACAATACCAAAGAGCTCAATGTGTATGGATCATTAACGAGATCTGTTGACGCAATTTTTGATATTGGAACCATAAACTTTCTTTCATCAGAAACGGAAACGATCGATTTCGCAGGCGGACCAGGCTCAACCAAAACAATCAAAATTCTTTCTTCGGGAGAATTTACTCTTCTAAGTGATTTAGTGTCGAGGGATATCGATATGGAAGGTGGTATACTGAATACCAATGGGTTTTCAGTATCATCTTTGAACTTCAATTTTTTGGGGGATGACAGCAAGGTCCTGAATTTAGGAAACTCAGATTTAGACTTAAGTTCGTGGAGGTCAGATGCGGCAACCAATACGATCATTAATGGAGGTAGCTCTGAAATCATCATATCAAGTACCATCCTATTTTCAAATGATGTAGGTTCATCGTGGACCTTAAACAACATGACACTTCAAGGTAATGTCATCATATATAATGACCTTACCTTGAATACTTTGACGATCGAACCAGATAATGTGATCAAGTGGACAACTGATGTAACAATTGTGACCAATGATTTAATCATCGCAGGTACTGAAACAATGCCCATTACGCTGGAGCCGCAGGTGGCCGGCACAACCCTCACTTTTTCACAGAGCTCAGGTGTAGTAAATGGAGATTACCTCGAGTTGGAAAATGTAACTGCAACAGGTGGAGCTACTTTCAATGCCTTGAACTCAGTGGACAATGGCAATGTAGTAGGTTGGATATTTAGCCGTCTTCCTCAAACGATTACTTTCGAGCCACTGGAAGATAATACCTTTGGAGACGCTCCGTTCACATTAGAGGCAACTGCATCCTCTGGTCTGGATGTGAGTTTTCAGGTGATTTCAGGTCCTGCTTTGTTAGATGGTGAGCAGCTGACTATTACAGGAACTGGAACGGTACAAGTGCGGGCCGAGCAATCAGGAAATATTGATTATGAGCCGGCACCATCAGTACTACAAACTTTTGATGTAGATAAGGCAAGCCAGACAATCACCTTCGACCCTTTGGAGACAAAGACCTATGGAGATAATTCTTTCATCCTTTCAGCGACTGGTGGCGCTTCCACAAGCGCTGTAATCTTTGAATCTTCCAATCCAGATGTAGCCACTGTGGATGGAAATGAAGTGACAATTGTAGGAGCAGGATCAACCACCATCACTGCTACGCAGGATGGCGATGAGAACTATCTTTCAGCTGTAGATGTGGAGCAATTGCTTACAGTCAATAAAGCCGACCAGATAATCACCTTTGATGAAATAGCTGACTATGAAATGGGCGTAGATACCGAACCAGTCATGCTTGAAGCAACTTCAACTAGCGGACTGGATATCATCTACACTGTTGATGGACCTGCAAGCCTGGATGGAAATGAACTAACACCAACGGGAGCGGGGACGGTTAGTGTAACTGCTTCACAATCAGGTAATAGCAATTACAATGCAGCAGATGATGTTGAAGTTTCATTCGAAGTAACCGAGAGCACCACGCTAGGCATTTCAGAAGTTGTACTTCAGATCTATCCAAATCCAGTATCAGAGAGCTTTGAGCTGAAAGGGTTGAATGGGTTGAATGTGACCAGCATTATAGTCTATTCACTGAATGGAAACCTAGTCAAAACATACAAAGAGGTCCATGGATCCAAGGAAGTTGGTGAGTTATCGCCAGGAGTCTATTTCATAAAGGTTCATCAAGAAAATCAGGATATTCATACCGTAAGATTGGTTGTTCGGTGACGACAGCTGATTCCTAGTAGCGAGCCTCCCACCCGGGAGGCTTTTTTATTATACCAGATATCTTATTTGGATCATATTGCTTGAGGAGTCCTCCTTTCGGTTTTCGCAATCGGTTGCGTGGAAAAGTAAAATTTTATCAAAAATATGAGTGGTCATAAAATAACTTTGATAAATATGAAAAAATTGACCTTCACTCTCACGCTCCTTCTTATTTCATGTATTTCATTCAGTCAAAGTGTGGCAATCACCTTTGAAGTAAACATGAATTACCAGATCGATGAGGGTAATTTTAATCCTGATTCCGAATTTGTTGATATCGCAGGCACATTTAATAATTGGGGTAGCTCACTTAATCAACTGACAGACGGGGATAACGATGGGGTTTATAAAACTACCATTACAGGTCTAACCCCCGGCTCCACAATAGAATTCAAGTTTAGGTTTAATGGTCAGTGGGATGATCGAGAGGAATTTCCCGGAAATGGAAATAATCGAATGCATACTGTTGGTTCATCTGACGAAACGCTTACATTTTGGTACAATGATGAAGAACCACCAACAGGCCCGGCCATTGCCGGTATTTCTTCTTCATCCACATTTACTTTTGAAAATGGAAGCATACTATTTACGGAAGAAGCCAGCGGTTTAGTTGAGAATTATGAGTGGACTTTTGAGGGAGGAACACCGGCCACATCTTCTGATCCATCGGTATCAGTCCAATATTCAACACCGGGTACTTATGATGTGACATTACGCGTATCAAACTCATTTTCAGAAGACGAATTGATTCTTACCGATTATATAGAGGTAGGTGAAAAAAGCACAGAAGATCTTGAATGGTGGAATGAGGCTACCTTTTATGAAATTTTTGTACGAAGCTTTTATGATAGTGATGGCGATGGAGTGGGGGACTTTAAAGGGATAATAGAGAAGCTGGATTATTTGAATGACGGGAACCCCAACACTAATACAGACTTAGGAATCACAGGCATTTGGCTCATGCCCATTCACGATTCCCCCAGCTACCATGGGTATGATGTGAATGACTACCGGTCCATCAATCCTGACTATGGTACTATGGATGATTTCAAGTTGTTTCTTGAAGAAGCCCATAAACGAGGAATAAAAGTGATTATCGATTTGGTCCTTAACCATAGTTCCACGCAAATCCAATGGTTTCAGGATGCGGTATCTTCAAAAAGTGCTGAAAAGAGAAACTGGTATAGATGGTCAGACTCCAAACCTGGATACTCCGGTCCCTGGGGCCAGGATGTCTGGCATAGTTCTTCGAGTGGATATTACTATGGATTATTCTGGGGTGGCATGCCTGACCTTAATTATGCTGAGCCAGACCTAAAAGAAGAGATTTTTGATATTACAGCATATTGGTTAGAAGATATAGGAGTAGATGGTTTCCGACTCGATGCTGTGAAATACATCAAGGAGGATGGAAGTGAACTGGAAGATTTGCCCGAAACACATGATTTCTGGAGAGAATGGGTGGCTGTGACCAAAGCATCCAATCCGGAAGCTTTGTCGGTTGGAGAAGCCTGGACAAGCACCGAGAAAGTTGTTCCATATGTAGTTAATGATGGACTGGACTTTTGTTTTGACTTTGACCTGGGTAGTGCCATCATCAATAGTATAAAATTTCAAGATGCAAGTACCACAGCAAATCAGATCAATAAAGCAATCAATAGTTATCCATACTACCAGTTTGGAACATTTACCACTAACCACGACATGAACCGGTTGATGGATGAGCTTTCAAACGATGAAGATAAAGTGAAGCTTGCAGCAGCCATTTATCTAACCTTACCAGGGGTACCATTTATTTATTATGGCGAGGAAATTGGGATGACAGGTAGGAAACCGGATGAAAATATTCGAAGACCGATGGCATGGAGTGATGAAGATCATGCTGGATTTTCTGATCAGAGTCCCTGGAATGATCCGCCCGGAAACTATGCTACCCATAATGTGGCGATAGAACTTTTAGATGCTAATTCCTTACTCCATTGGTATAGAAAGCTGATACAGCTTAGGGCACAGTCCGGAGCTCTACAAACAGGAGCGTTTGAGTTGCTATTCATGAACTCATCCATACTCTCTTATCGTCGAACAACCGAAGATGAACAGATATATACAGTTGTGAATGTTTCTGACAACTCAGAGGAAGTGGAATTGAATCTCTCGGATCTGATTAAATTGGGTTCTGAGCCTGCCTTGGTAAATATACTTGGGACGGAACGTTACGATGTGAAGAATGTGGATGAACTGACGGTTACCGTTCCAGCGGAAACTGCTATGGTTTTGACAATGGGAAATCTTACGTTAAACGCTCATCATGTTGCTGAGAGTCATGTATATCCTGTCCCTTTCGACGGGGTGATTTATGTTAATTGTAATCAGTCCACAGACTATCGGATTATTGATTTCACAGGGAATACACTGATTAAAGGCACTTTGTCTTCCTTAGAAGAAATAGATACCAGTACCTTGAAGAAAGGAACCTACATCCTCGAATTGAGGATGCAAGACCAGATGATCATGAAAAAAATCATTAAGAACTAGACTATTCTATTGATTTATACGGCTTACGACTTTCGAAATTGGTGGTAAGTGGATTTGAATTCAAAACGGGCAAGGAAAGTAATAACGAGTATTTCCAGCATGAAATAGGTTAATCCAAGTAGTGTTAACTCGTCAAAATACACTCCCATCAGAATCAGTGTAGTCACACAATATCGCAGGTTTGCAATGGCAATTGTTCTTAATCTGGCTTTTGCATTCACCGGATTGACATAGTAGCACGAAAAGGAGTAGATCATAAAAAGTAGTGCCACTCCTGCCAGTACTCGCAAGACATGTGCGGGCATACCGATAAGGCTGTGATAGTGAACCAGCACAAGACCTAGTAAAATCGCTGAAAGGAGTGCCCCGATCGAATCAATCAAAAAAATCTTTCTAATAGAGAGGTTTTCAATAATTCCTTTATTCATAAAGTTTGATCCATTCAACAGAATTGTCTGACTTAAATTTAATCACCAATGATTTCTGATTGAGAGCAAATGATCCAATGGTGTTTGCCTCTATGAGATAATAGAAATGATTGTTTTCTTCTCTTTCTGGTTTACCAAGCAAACTAAGTATTTGAGGTTTGGAAAGGGTTCGAACTGAATCGCTGTATAAAACCTCTTTATACATCAGCGGGCGAAAGGGGTATTCATCTTCTTGTTTTACTTTCCATTGTTTCGAATCAAAGGCTAAATCTTGTTGGATTGTTTCCATGGTTTTCTCTTCATTCTTGCTTTTGCAGCAAACAAGAAATGCATTCAGGACGAGTAAAAGAATTATAATTCTCATAAAATAGTTACATGATCATAGGTGCATGACATATTGCACAGACGAAAAGTTACAGTTTTATCGTTCATTCCAGCCTTTACCTTCGAAGATTTTAGGCATTGCCTTCTCTATTCTGGATGTTCTTGTTGCAGATTGTTTGGCTTGTGAAAAATGCAGATGATAACCCCTTTGCCTCCCGGGAGTTAGCGATTCGAAAGCTGCTTTAAAATCCGGATCTTCTTGAAATATATTCTCCAGCTCTACCGGCATGGCAAACTCGTCTGTCTTTTTCATTTCCACTTTCAAGCCTGCCTTCTCTACCTCAATGGCCTCATAAATATATGCCCTAAGTAAATCAGCCTGATCTATAATTTCCTTCACATTAGTAAATCGTGCTTGTCGGGCGGATTGCACATTTTCCGTTTGCTGGATGAGTATTTTTTCTGAATCGTTTAAAAGTGCTCCCTTGTGGAAGAGGTACGCACAGTACTCCTTAAAACCATGGATAAGCACAATGTTTTTGCCTTTGAATGTGTAGCAAGGACATCCCCATTTCAATTCTTCTGTCAGCTCACAATCAAGCGCTATTTGCCTCAATTGCGCATACGCTTCCTTCCATTGTGTATCCTTTTCAAAAAACCAGTCGACTTTCGGATTCATAGCTAATCATTGTCTTTTGCTTTCGAAATTTTCTCTTCCAATAACAACCGTAAATAATCGGTTGGAACTTCCTGATCATATTTGATCTGAACTGTCTCCTTACCTGTTTGGTAGCCAAGCTTTTTTAGTTTTTCTCTGTGTTTATCAGATAGCACATCTGCTCCAATACCAAAAGTTGCATGTTTTTTAAAAGCACCAAAGCCCACATGTACGCCATTAAACTTATAGAAAGGTACATTATAGCTTATGCTTTCATTTACATCAGGAATGGATTTCAGGATGATCTCACGGATCTCACGAAGTGTTGAATGAGAGATTGGATCAGCGCTTATAATATATGAATCAACATCTTTGTACTTCATATCACACCGTTACAATTTTGAGTTTTCTGTTTTCGGGTCGGAAATACCAGGATAATATAGTCACTGTTAATAATATTAACGATGGGATCGCTTCAGTGAAAGGCTGACCTGCTGTAAGGTGTGAAGCAGCAGCACCGGACATAGCAAAGAAAAACCCGGCATATGCCCACTCTTTTATCAAAGGAAATCCGGGGATCAAAATAGCTATCACTCCCAAAATCTTCCATGCCCCCAGAATTGACAGCATATAAGTTGGATAGCCCAATTGATTGACAATTTCCACATACCCTCCAATTTGCAAAAGCTGCTGAACCCCACCAGCCAGCATTCCAAATGAAAGGAAGATCGTGACGACCCAATAAATGACTTTACCTGTGTGTCCCTGAACTGTGTTTCTTTTCTCCATAGTTATTTTAGTTTGGTTACGATTTCTTCCAGTCTGTTGTGAGCCATGTTGAGCCCTTGTGCAAATGGCTGCTTCAACATATTGTCCCGGTCATCAACTGATCGGTAGACAATGTGTATGGTTAGTTTGCTGGCATTTTCGGCAGTTGATTCGAACTCCAGATACTCCAATTGTACAGGAAATGGTGTGTTTTCCATTTCAAAAGTTCTGGTGATCTTTCGATTAGGCAAAAACTCATGAATGGTGCCATTAAACCCATGTTTATTCCCTTTGGGATCGGTGGTTTCAAACTGGTAGCTACCATGTTTTCTATTATCCAGCTTCAGTACTTTGGTTCCCATCCATTGTTCCACCAATTCGGGCTCGATATAGGCTTTAAAGAGTAACTCAAGCGGTAGCTCAAACCCTCTTGTGATTTTCAATTCCTGCTTGTTGTCTTCTGCGTGTACTTTCGTTTTCAGTTCCATTAATTGTCCTTTTTATAGTTTTTCATGACGTCTTCCAACTTATTGAATCGGTCATCCCACATTTTACGGAAAGGTTCGATAAACTCAGCAACTGATTTTAATCCCTGTGGATTCAAATGAAAGTGAATCTCACGCCCTTGCTGTTCTTTTCTCAGAAGCTCACATTCAGTAAGTATTCGCAGATGGTTGGAAACAGTGGGGCGGGCCGTGTCAAAGTTTGCCGCAATCGCGCCAGCCGTCATGGATTGTGAAGCCACCAACATAAGGATTGCTCTTCGGGTAGGGTCGGCAATGGCCTGAAAGACATCTCTGCGTAGATTCATCGTGTAGTCATTTGACTACAAATATATGTGTAGCTATTTAACTACGCAAATGATTGGTATTCTAATTAGAATTTACTTGAGATAGATGTATTAAAAGTTCTTTCGATGATTAGTAGTCATTCTCCGTGTCATCTTTCATCCGTTTCTTTACCAATGAAATCTGTCCCATGTGGTTCGCCTGATGCTCCATCACATGATACCATGCCCAGTAGTAGTTATACTCGGCACCTCCAGGAGCACTGTCACGCAATTGAAGCAGCCATTCGTCGTTCTTGGTTTTCAACACTTCCTTTGTTTTTGCTCTCACTTCTTCCCATTTGTCCAGATAATAGGATATTGGCTTCCCTTGAAGCTCTTCTCTTGCCTTATCACCCAGCCGAAGTGCTGTGAGCCACTCTGCATCCTCATTTTCATCAAGTTTTTCATCATAGAATGTTGCTCTTTGATAGTAAACTTCCGTGGCAGCTAGATGTAGAATCAGGGCACCTAGTCGATTGGCCTGATCATCAAGCAGGAAATCCGTTCCTTCCTGGTCCAGATCCTTAACATGCCATTCAACCCTTCCTTTCAGGTCATCGAGCATACTGATCAATGCACCCATTTGAGGAGAATATCCTTCCAGATTTTTGATCGCATATTGTGCTTGCGATGAGAATAGAACAAACAGAAATGTGAGAGACAGCAGCTTTTTCATGAGGGTAGGGTTTATTTGAAACAATTCATTGAGGTGTTATTTCTGGTCACTTACTTCTTTGATGAACTTGATCAAACCCTCGAAATAGGTTTGTTGATCATCGTACATAGCCAGGTGACTTCCGTTCGGGCAATGTAAGTATTGTCCGTTTTGGACGGTATTAGCGATCATCTCCATGTGTTCAGGATCCATTGTATCATATGCTCCTCCTATGGATAATGTTGGAACGGTGATGTCAGGCAACTGGTCAGTGATGTCCCAGTTTTCCAGCTTGGCGCCTCCTTTGATTCCAAACTCACTTGGACCTTGCATGGCCAGATAAAGATCATAATTCATGTTAGCAAACGCCCGATTAACGGGGTTCGGCCATTCTTCCAGGGGCATTCGCAGGACATGCTCGGTGTAGTAATTGTTGTATAATAGTTCAGCATATCGAGGGTTACCGTAATCTTCGTCAGCTTCAAGCGCAAGTACTTCAGCTAAAACAGCCGAATCCATCTGTGGGCCCAAGACTTCCTGTGCATATCTATTGTATTCGGGTACGGATGCCATCATGTTGGATATAATCACTCCTTTGAGATTATCCTGATATTTTAAAGCGTATTCCATTGCTAGGATCCCACCCCAGGAACTTCCAAGCAAGTAAAAGTTGTCTTTGTTGAGTCCCAGTGCCTTGCGTACTTGTTCTACCTCTTCGACATAGCGATCTACACTCCAGAGCGAGGAATCGTTTGGTTGATCGCTGTATGCTGATTCAAGCTGATCATAATAGTAATATTCAATACCTGCCTTGGGTAAGAAAGAATCGAAACTTTCAAAATACTCGTGAGTAGCTCCGGGTCCACCGTGCAATAGTAGAAGTTTCATATCTGGATTGTTTCCCACTCGTTTCGTGTACACGTTGAATTTTCCTGCCTCTGTTTGTATCGGAATCATTTTAACCCCACCGGAAAGTTCATCATCTCGGTTGGAATAATCGAGGTAAGTGGTAAATGTTGATTCTGTCTGGTTGGGTGGCTGGCAATAGGTAAATGTGATTGCTAAAGCAAGATAGAATAGATTTTTCATGGTCAGTTGGTTTTACCTCAAGTTAGCAAACTTGCTTGAAATCTTGAACTGATCAGTTTAAGTGTTCTACTCATTCTTATATGAAGATCCCGGCACAAGGCCGGGAATAATTAGATGCCGGATTTATTCCGGCATTTTCTTAATTCTAAACTTGTTGCTTTTAAGAAGAATTTCTTTAAAATTTATTCTTCGATCTTGTCTGAACCTCTTTATTTAAGAATATAAAATAGATAATGACTTATTGCAATTGCCATTGAAGTTAGAATAATCAAACAGAATTCCAGAGAACTCATAAAGTAGACTGACGAACCGAATAAGAAAGAATTTATCAGAACAACTGGTGCAACACGAAATTCGTTTACAAGAGGGCCGATTGAAACATCGAGTTTTAGAATAGTGGAATATTTATTGCCCTTAAGATGGCATTTAATTCTCTGGATTTCTTCTAAATACTTTTTTGAATTTTTTGATTCTAGAACATATCCTACAAAAATTCCAACTCCACTTAAAGAGATGATTAAAAGGATTATTCCCAATAAGCCATTTTCTATTTCCACATTATCTAAGCTGAAGATTATTGCAAATAGTGAAGCAGGAATCCCAATAATCTTGAAATACCAATCGAGCATATTTTTTCGATTGTTAATCGTCTCTTTGTAGTAGCTCCAAAGGATTTTATATTCTTCAATGAGAAACTCTTCTTTTTTCATTTAAAACCTTGAGTTTCATTAAAGGTAATGGTTTTTATTCTGTCACCTGCTCAATAAATCGATTGGCTGCTTTAAATATCTTCTCTTTTTTTTCAGGGTTCATTTTCTTTAAAGTGGCTACCATCATGGACATTCGCTGATTGTTGGCAAACGTTTCCATGTTCTCCTCAATGAATCGCCAGTAAAGCCCATTCACAGTATCCTCCCAGTCTCCCTTTCCGTAATCGCTCATCTTTTTGATGTAGTTGGCGCCACCGATATAGGGTTTGGTAGCGAAGATTCCTCCATCGGCAAACTGACTCATGCCATAGACATTGGGTGCCATCACCCAGTCCGCTGAGTCTACATACATTTCCATGAACCATTTGTAAACCTCATCCGGATCCAGTTCGCATAGGAGCATGATATTTCCCAGCACCATCAGTCGCTCGATGTGGTGGGTGTAGCCATGCTTCTGTGCTTTTTTGATCGCATCGTCTAATGGAGGAATGCCAGTGGTTCCATCGTACCAGCAGGACTTCATCTTCCGTTTGTGATTGAAATAGTTGACATTCAACTTCTCATCATATTCGTGATAGATCCCTCGCATAAATTCTCGCCAGCCAATGATCTGTCTGACAAAACCTTCTACACTTGGGAAGTGGGTATCGTGCTCCTGATAAAACTCCAGGGCCTTATCGACTACTTCATCAGGGGTGACCAACCCCATGTTGATGTAAGGAGAGAGGACAGAGTGAAAAATGAATGTGTGCTTGCTGCTAATGGCATCCTCATAGGGTCCAAACTTTTCAAAACGTTCCTTTAGGAAAGCGTCCAATAAATAAAGCACTTGCCTGCGTGTGGTGGCCCATCGAAAGTTTTCAGTAGAGCTCGGATGATCTGGAAAAAGCTGATTGACTAGCTTTTTGACATCCTCTGTATGATCAGTGGGGTGTGAGGTCGGTTGTTCGGGAATACGAATCTCATTTGGCAGCTTCTTTCGATTTTCTTCGTCAAAGGACCAGCTGCCATTGGTGGGATCACCGTTCTTGTCAATTAGAATATTGAGATCCCTTCGTTGCTGCTTGTAGAACGTCTGCATGAAGGGCTTATATTCTTGATTGAATCCTTTGAATTGCTCCTTAGTGGTAATGAATCCGGGAGAATCAACGATGGTGAGTTTTAGCTTTTCCTTTTTGCAAAACTCCTGGATTCGCTTTTCAAAAAAATGATCCTCAATATCGTAGGTCACTATTTCCTGAATATCTGCATACGAATCAATGGTTTCTTTCAGTTTGTCTTCATAACTCTTCTCCTGATTTTGTAGGGTTAGCTTGTGATAGTCCAGAGGAAAACTCTTTTCAATCTCTTCTGCGTGGGAGCGCATAGCAGAAAGGAACAGGACCAGCTTATGCTTATGATATTTAAAATGGGTACATAATCCTACATCCTCCGCCATGAAGAAGATGGTGGAGGAGTCAGGATTTAATGGGCTGTGATCAGGAAATAAGCAGTTTCCAAGAATGAGTGCAAGTTTTTTATAAGCCATGTGAGTACAACCAACTCAAATGCTTTCTGTTTAGGTCTCCACCCTATCGTAAGTTGATTGATTCGGGGATGTTTCCATTATGAAGCTTGACATCTGTTTCATAATTTCCAGTGAGGCTGGCGAAATTATTTCCCTCTTTCATTCGGATCGATCGTTCATTGTTTTCCATAGAAGTATAGCTGACCAACAATCTACTATTATCTTCAAAATGCGAATTATCGATAATCATTTCAAAATCTCGGTAGGAGCCCATGTACCAAGTACTTGCCATCCAGCCAAATCGCTCATAAAATCCCTCCAACGTTTGTTCGCCATCCGGGTGAAGTTCATCTCCCCAGGCTGTAGGATCTCGGTAGATCCAATCGAAGGACGATTGTGTAGGGATAAAAGCATCGCCTTCTTTCTTAAAATCCACCTGGCCCAACGCAGCAGAGGCATGAAGCACTTTTATCTCATTTTCATTAACAATGTAGGCGTTTAGAATTGTACTCGTATTAGATCGAATAGCGATATAGGTAAAATCTTTTGATTTTTTTATGACAAATCGATTATCTGTCACTGCAGGCTTCATTTCCAAAGTATCAAGCATTTCCAGGCCTGAGTAACTTCCATCTATCTGATATTTTTTGGGTATTGATTCAATGCTTTTCCATGGTGACTCTTGTATCATCAAGTAGCTGGAAAGCAGCAAAAGAGCTGAAATTAGCTTCATCTTAGGAGATATTTTGATTATGTTTTGAAGGACTAGCTTACGTGCTTTAGCGATTTTTGTTCGTTTTTCCCCACTTTTGGTCTATGGAGCAGTGGGTGAATTTTCCATGGCAGCAGACTTTTCTAGTCAGCACCTTAATGATTGGAGGTGTGTCTGGTTTGGTACTACTGATCAACAAATCTCCATCCGGGAGATGGCTCGGAGCACTAGTGATTACCTATTTGATTGGGATTTCCATTCAGGAAACACCCTTACATTTTTTGCTTCCAGCTGCAGTCTCGTTGATAGTAATTACATGCTACCTCTATATTCATGCGTTCTTCTATCAAAAGACACGGACGGCTTCCGTCCACTTCTTAATTATCGTTGCTTCATTTGCCTCTAACTTGTTCTTTGATGAGATTGAATGGATTTACAAACCGATTGGCTCGCTGGTGATTTTAGCCTATATCGGCCTGATTGTCAGGTTGCTTTACCGTGAAAGCAGGTCAAGAGGATTTTCCTACTTCCTGAATCCGGGATCTCGTGTTTCATGGTTGAGAAATTTTGTGATATTCAATGGAGTACTTATTGCCTCGTTTGCGATGGGGATTGATCAATTGGTAAGTGCTGTGCTTTTCCTTTTATTGTTGGCCTTTATACTTCATCAGCTATTAAAAGAATCATCTTTTCTATCACCAATACCCATTGGAAACAAATACAAGAAGTCTACACTCACACCATCCATAAAGGCTGCTATTTTGGATCGTCTGGACGAAGTAATGCTAGAGCAGAAATTCTACAGAAGAGATGATGCTTCTTTGAGTCGTCTGGCACGTGAGTTGGGAGTAACTACACACCATCTTTCACAGGTACTAAATGAATCACTGAAGATCAGCTTTCAGGATCTTATAGCCAGGTTCCGGGTGCGTGAGGCTTGTCTGCTGCTAAGAGACGAGCAGCATGAGCAGGTAAAAATCGAGAACATCGCTACAATGGTGGGATACAATTCCAAATCTGCTTTTAACACCGCGTTCAAGCGTCGTACTGGCCTTACTCCTTCGGAGTATCGGGATGCTAAGGACGTTCGGACTTATGGGGAAGAACGTCTATCCGAACGGAAAGCACCATTGAACGGTGGAAGAGGTTTTGATTTGAATCATGTTTTTAACCTCAAAATGAAAAGTGGCATGATTCAGCATTTTTTGAAGATTTTCAGTCGAAATGTAAAACGTAATGGATTGTTTTCATTTCTCAATGTACTGGGTTTAACCGTCGGTTTTACCTGTAGCATTTTAATCTATCTCTTCCTGGAAGAGGAGCTTTCATATGATCAATCCATTCCTGATTCTGATCGGATCTATCGGATTGCTTGGAACAGTGACAATCCGCAGACACGAACCCCTCACCCAATGGCTCAAGCCATGGTCAAGGACTTTCCGGAAGTAGAAGAGGCGGTGAGTATATCCCCCTGGTATGGACCAGGACTAAGCAAGGAGCTGGTTCGGGTGAAGAACCCACAAACCAACGCCATGTTTGAGGAGCCTAATTTCTTTTTTACTGACTCCACCTTCTTTGATGTGTTTCAATTGAATATCCTGGAAGGAGATGAAGAGGCTTTAAGCAAACCGTTTTCATTAGTGATTACCGAAACCATGGCAAAAAAATATTTTGGTGATTCCAGTGCAGTGGGTCGTGAGCTTCGGTTAAATGATATGCCAATTGCTGTGACTGCCGTGGTGGAGCCCATGCCTGATAATACGCATTTTCATTTCAATGCGATTATTCCGTATATCACCTTAAAACAAATCAACCCCAACGATAGCTGGATGACTTGGGCAGATTTTGGTCACTTCAATTATCTGAAACTTAAACCAGGAGCTGACGCTAAAAAGCTGGAGGCAAAAATCCCGGATTGGATCCCGACTTACCTGGACTGGTGGAATGATCGGAGGGAAACTTTCGAAGCGACCGGTACAGGCTTTATCCTGCAGCCAATTCAATCCATTCACCTTTACTCGCACCTCCGGTGGGAGCTTGAAAACAATGGGAATATCCTGTATGTCTACATTTTGACAGGTACGCTTGCATTCCTCATTCTTATTGTCATGATCAATTACATCAATCTCACAACGGCTAAGTCCATCGAGCGTGCAAAGGAAGTTGGTGTTAGGAAAACATTAGGGGCCGTATCTAGCAATTTAACGACGCAGTTTTATCTGGAGTCATTTTTATTTTGTGTAGTTGCACTGGTGCTATCGTATGGACTCTCTTTGTTGCTGATGGACAGCTTTAACTATCTGTCCGGAAAGAGCTTTGAAGTATCCAAATTGTTTGAATTTCATTTTCTATCCAAGGCTATTCTTTTTTGTATAGCAATTGGATTGCTTGCTGGTTTCTATCCTGCTATGACTCTTTCGTCATTCCGTCCCACAGAGGTGCTGAAAGGTAAGCTGACCACTAGTTCCAAGGGTGTCAGACTCAGGAGTGTGCTGGTGATATTTCAGTTTACTATTTCTGCCATTCTGATTAGTGGGAGTCTTGTCATTTATCGTCAGATTGATTTTATGAAAGAAAAAGATCTTGGTTTTGACAAGGAAGCCATCATTTCGTTAAGTGTACCGGTAAGTATTGAGATCGGAGGGATAGATTTACAAGCGGTGCGTAGCGTTCAGGAGCAGATAAAAAGGATCAGTGGAGTAAAGCAGACCACTTTGGTTTCGAGTGCTCCTGGTGGACAATTCAATCAGCATGCTTATTATTCGCCGAAAGATCCAGATAATCGTGTAGATGCTTCTGAGGTAATGGTCGACTATGATTTTGAAAAGGTATTGAATCTGGAAGTGGTTGCCGGAAGGGCATATGACCGATCTCATCCATCGGATTCTGTTTTTGGTTTTATCATTAATGAGGTGACTGCACAGCTTTTAAACCTGGAAAATCCGGTTGGAAAAAAATTGATTTGGGTTGGCAATGATGAAGAGCTGGAGGGAACGATTGTAGGGGTGGTAAAAGATTTTCATTATCGTTCACTGCGTGAGAATATTCAACCTTTGGTAATGTCCCTGCAACCGCTGGGGGCGGGTGAGTTACTTATCAAAATGGAAGGGAATCAATTTGGTCAGATTATCAATGAAATTGAACCAATATATGAGCAATTAGGGAGCGAACTTCCTTTTGAGTATCGCTTTCTGGATCAGGAGCTGGCTGCTTTGTATGAGCAGGAGGAGCGGACGCTTTCTATCTTCTCGGTTTTCTCTATGGTGGCTTTGATTTTGGCTAGTCTGGGTCTTCTGGGTATGGCCATTGCCATTTTGAATCAGCGTGTAAAGGAAGTTGGCATGCGGAAAATCCTGGGAGCTACTTCCAGTCAAATTATGGGAATGATCCTTGGACAGTTTGCCAGGCTGGTGGCAATCGCCGCGTTGATCGGTTTACCACTTTCATACTTTATGATGCAAAGCTGGATTGCGGAGTTTTCATATAGAGCGCCTTTTGGTGTGATGCCATTTGTATGGTCGTTGACTGTATTATTAGGGGTTGCGATGCTGAGTGTGATTTCTGCGGTCACGCGTATTACCTACTCCAATCCGGTAGATGCTTTAAGGTACGAATAAACAGCTGATTATGAAAGCGATATTTAATCAGTTGCTAGCAATCTGCATGGTTATTTTTGTTTCGTGCTCTACCACTACATACAGTGGGAGATGGGTACGGTGGAATGCCTCCGGAATTGACGACTACAAGAAATTTCCTTCTTACGATTTTCAGGCTTCTGAAAATCCCTTCCATTTTCATGTGGAATATCAGAAGCATTTAGATCGGTTGATGGTTCCGGTTGACAGGGAGGAAGAAGGTGCTTTACTTAATGTGATTAAAGCGTCAGAAACAACCGCTTTCATCGTGATTAAAAATGATACGCTCCTTTATGAAAAGTACCTGAGTGGATATACACGAGATTCGATCAACACATCCTTTTCGGTAGCAAAATCATTCACCTCTTTATTAGTAGGTGTCGCCATTGATCAGGGGATTATTCAGTCGAGGGAGGACAAAATTTCCAGATATCTTCCTGAATTACTTGATGTAGATCCGAAGTATCAGGAGGTTCAGCTTTCCCATTTGCTTGACATGAAAAGTGGAATTCAATTCAAGGATCATGATTTGATCTGGGGAGACAAACCTAAGGCCTATTATCACCCACAGCTACGAGAACGGATTATGGAACTTCCTGTGACTGATGAGCCAGGCGCAGAATTCAAATACAACTCGTATAATCCAATTGTAATCGGAATGATTCTGGAACGTGTGACAGGAATGATGCCTGCTGCTTATTTTGAAAAGCAAATATGGGATCAAATGGGGATGGAATATGGTGGATCATGGAGCCTGGATAGTGAAGAGTCACGGATGACGAAAATGGAAAGTGGAATTAACCTTCGAGCAATCGATTTTGCCAAGTTTGGGAGATTGGTTTTAAAGCAGGGAACATGGAATTCAGAGCAGGTTATTTCAAAAGAATGGATGAACCAAACAGTGGATATAAGTCAACAACATGTTGTTGATGATTATGGAGGAGAGATTTATTACAAGGACTTTTGGTGGTTATTTAGTGAAAATGGTGAGCAGGTTGATATTATCTCAGGCTGGGGTCATCTGGGCCAATACCTCTATATCTTCCCAGAAACGCAGGTGATCATCGTGAGGATGGGGAAGGATAATGATGGAGTGAAATCATGGAGTCAGCTCTTCAAGACCATCAATGAATCATTAGTAGAATAGTTATTTCAGTGATGTTTTCGCTATTTGAATGGTTGATTTCTGTCCATCAATATGCGTCCACGCAAAGTATGCCTCTCCATTATATATCTCCATTTGAGGAAAGCCGCTTCCACGTGATTCAGACATTTCTGTAACGATTGTGATCGGAGACATAGATCCGTTAATATTCACCTTTCGGTACTTAATAGCTGATTTATCGCCACCATCGAGCCAGCTTACTACTGCCGTCTCTTCACTGAGCATAGCCACATCCACCCTGCCAATAGGAGAGGTTTCGTCGATGATGATCGGGTCGTTGAAATCTTTACCTTGCTTGAAGGCTACTTTTACTTTAGGTTGTCCCAAGGCGGATGTAAACCAGGCAGTTGCTACGGTCTTGTTGTAACTGGCGACCCGTGGGCCGTTGACCGGGCAGCCCGCGATGTTCCAATTGTCTTGAGCCACCAGTTTGGGTTGACTCCACGCGCTATCTTTTTTTATCACAAAAGCCATGTCCCGAACTTCATCAACTGAACGATCTCTGTATATGATTATGGCTCCATCATCGGATATCGTGCCACCGGTTTGACAGCAGTCACATACTCTTCCATCTAATTCTGATTGCTCAGATAAGTTGCCATTCATATCTATAACTGCAGACCGGATGGTCATTGCTCCTCCCAGCCCATGGGTATGATTTTCTGCGATCGTATTTCTACCATCTAGCCAAGTAAGAAGAAAGGAACCATCATTGGTAGGTTGCAGGGTTACAAACCCATGTTCAGTAGGAGTTCCATCCGAGTGAGGAATAATGGGAGAGGACCATTCAGAAGATGTACTTGGTTTTAAAACCAGATTCAAATCATAAGAGTAGGTTCCCGCTGAGCTTTTAGCTAAGAAATGGGCAATTTTATTTCCGTTTTGGTCAACGGCCAGCATCGGATAATCAGCCCAATTTACGAACCAGTCATTGCCTGAGGCTATAATTTCGGGTTCACTCCAACCTTCATCTTTTAGTTGAGCGTATTTAAAATCTACCCAATTGGAATCTCGCTTTTCCACCCAACTCATGTAAAGGTTGTTATCTGCTCCTCTTATCAGATGCGGAAGGCTGCTTTTCGGAACAGTAGGTGTTGAAAAGCTAGCAATGGCTGTTGCTGTTTCTGATTCTTCAGACTGGGGCGTACTGCAAAATGTAAGGAAGACTATTAAAATCAGGTATATCCATTTCATGGGGTCGAAATTACTGGATTTGGAATTCTCATACCTTCGCTATTCCCTTGCGAGTGAGGTACGAACGAGACTTGGGAATCTCTTCCTTCATTCTATGGATAATCCAAGATTCCCATGACTCGGACATCCCCTAGGCTGTCCTCCCAAGGGAATGACGAATTGAATTTCATTGCATCTCTGAGATCTGATCAAACAGATCTCTTAGCTCAGGGTTAAATTCCTTAATGAGTTTGTCTTTCCAAGCTCGGTTCCATTTTTTGATTTTATGTTCTCTTTCAATAGCTGTCTCAATCCTTTCATAGAAATGATAATAAATCAAGTCTGTGCATTTATACTTTTTTGTGAATTCTGAACCGAAACCATTTTTATGCTGGTAGGCTCTATTGTCCAGATTATTAGTTGAGCCAACGTAAACTACTTTTCTGGTCCTGTTGGACATAATATAGACGTAACCACCTTTAGCCATCGGCTAAATATAGTATTTCCCGCTATTCCCTTGCGAACGACGGAGGAGTGAGACTTGGGAATCTAATAGTCGGCGAACAAATAGATTCCCGTGATTCGGGTATTGCTATGCATACCCTCCCAAGGGAATGACGATCTAAACTGAAGAATGAGACCCAATTTGATTTCTATACTTTGAGAAAAGAGGAGGAGTAATGCTGGGGATCTCTTCTAATCAATAATTGATTACCACATCTTCCAATTCAATGAATGATAATTCTTCCAGTTCCCCATCGAGATATGCCTGATCAATTGCTTCGAGTGGCACACTATCTTTTACCCTGGGCTTAAGGTTTTTGTAATCTTGTACGGTTACTCCATTTATTTTTCTAGCATTATAGGCAACTCTGAACCTCATTCCTGTGCCTTCATCTTCCTCATTGTAGCTGTAGGCCAGATAGTCCATACTGTAGTCTTCGGTATCAAACCAGTAATAAAAGACATCCTCAAAGTCCTCACCACCACCTTCCGCGTCAAAAGTAACTTTGATCTTGTGGTAGTTTGTTCCGTTGATCTCCATTGTGCCTTCATGACTTTTATTCACTGCGGCATCATTGAGACGAAAGGGAAGAAAAGCAAAGTAGATCACAGAATTAACGGAGCTGATGTAGGCTGCACGCTTTTCTTCATCCACAGTGATCAAACTATCATTGAGGTACCGGAAGAGATCCTCATTGTTCAATACATCTTTAACCTCATTTCCAATGGAGTCACGTTGAGTCCGTGTATAAACGAAGGCCCCATTTTCCATTAAATAGCTATAGTCAATCTTGCGGAACGTAAAGAATGCTTCAGCATTTTGGAGCTTATGGACACCAACAACCTCAATGGCCTTGTCAACAACCTCCTGCGCGGGTGGAGTTGGCGAACTACATGCCGTAACGATGGAAAATAATAAAATCAGTTTCTTCATTTCTCACCCAAACGTAAGAAGGGGAGGAAAAGGTTTGTCTTCACAATGTCAAATCGCATAAAATTAAGAAGCTACCTGCTGACGTTCTTTGGCTTGCTGCATCATATCTATGATGATGGCATTGAGTTTATCCACCAGGTCGTCAATCCCTTCTTCTTTGTCCTCTTCCAATAATTCTACGTGGTTCAGGAACAATGTGATCTGCTTAGACAGTTCCGTTTTCCATACCACTACCTGAGGTGTTTCGTTTTTAGTGTCTTCAGTGGTCTTTTCGTGATATATTTTATCAAAATTCTCATGGGAATTGAGCATTTCTTCTAGAAGATCCGCTACTCCCGCACGAGATATTTCAGTTGAAAATCGCTCCAGATCATCAACCAGGCTTCTCATGGCTTCACTTTGTGCGATGTAGCCCAGGTTGTATAGACTAAATCCTCGCTTTCTTACCACTTCCACCAGCTTTTCTCCAGCCTGTTTGATAGATGGCTCGGTTCGGTAGGATGCAGATAAGACACCATACTTAAAAGCCTGAAAAGCATCGTCACGTAAGAGGTCTGCTTGCTGCACACGCGATGCATGCACATTGGAAAGTCCTTCGTTTAGTGACTCGGAGAGCACGCTGGATGCTTCAGTGGTTTTCTTGATCCTGTTTTCCAGGGTATCCTTTAAAGCAGAGGCGTTTACCGCCTGAATGAGTCTTTCTGCAATGACAACCAGTTCTTCGGAGGTCAATAGTGAGTGTGAAAATTGCTTAAGCATGGTTCGTTGGTGTTTAAATACGAGGTTCTATGGTACCAAGAAAGCACCTTCTGGTCAAACATTGAAACCAACTTCGATGAGGGTTTGAAAAAAAAGGACGTAACCAGTTTCTAGTATGAAAATCAGTACGTGATCCTCGTATTTTTCTGTTTCCGTAATTTCCGCTTACACTGCATACCACTTTTTTTCAACTTTGTATCATCATGAGAAATTAAAATCGTTGTTTATGAAAGTTAGAAGACCCATTTTCACCCAGTTCCTCAGTGATCTTCTGAAGTGTATCACTTCTCGTTCTGTTAAACGAAACAGATATGTACGTCTGTGCTAAAAGAAATCATAAGTTAGGTTGTATTGTGAGAGCATCGGATGTAATTGTCCGGTGCTTTTTTATTCTGAGCAGGTAACAGAATAGGGGATATCTTTTCCTACAAACTCGTCCCACTCGTCAGGTGTAAGCGGACGATTAATCATGGCGCAAATACGAAAAGCAAGATAGGCAGGGTCTACCGGCCAGGTTCGAATGTATTCGTCTCCACCACCGGTGATTACCTGGGTGCCTGTTGGGTTGAAGCTTCCGGTTAATACCCAGTCATCATGATCATCAAGAATGATGGGGAGTTTTCTGGAATCTGTGAGATCCCAGATTCGGGCCGTACCATCTCTGCTGGTTGTTAATAGTAGGTCTCCATTTGGATTAAACTGGATATCCGTTACGGTACTTTGATGACCGGATATAATTCGTATTAGTTTTTTATTCGGGATATCCCAAAGTATCACATCCCCACGGTCTCTGCCGATCGCCAGAGTATTTCCATCGGGGCTTATGTCCAGACAATTGATGGCAAACGACCCTAGTTCATAGCCGAAGTAGGACTGCTGCCTCCAGTTTTTCATAATGTCTTCGATTGGGCTTTCTTTTACCTCATAAGGTTTTTCCCAGGCCTCCAGTACACCCTGCTCGGTTCCGGCATAGATGGTACCATCTTGCTCATCTACTTTTAGTTGGTTGACCTTCAAAGCTGTTTTACCTACCTGTTCCGATTTGGCATCAAAGCCCTTAAGTATCAAATCTCCGGTTTTGGCTACCATGAGGTATTTTCTTTCTCCGGGTATGAATGTAGCTGTTTGTACCGGCTGTGGATCTTCTAAGACTTTTATGTCTTCCTGCGGGTTTTGCTCAGTAGGGATCAGAGCCAACCCTTCCTGATAGAAAATAGCCATCAACACTTTTCCGTCATTGGACATTTCAATCGACTGAATGATCTTATCAGATTCATAGATTGTTTCAGGTATGTCACGTGGATTCGATAAGTCCCATTTTAATATTTTTCCATCTGTAGAAGAAGAATAATAATGGTTGGATTCTTTGCCGAAATGCACAGATGTGACAGTATTTGAGTGCATCCCAACTTGATTATACGCCAGGTTTCTGACCGAATCATATGCCAGGTACTTGTTTGCTTCGTAGAGTGCCTGATACACATTCAGGTGAGAAACATAAGGCTCCACATTTCCCTCTTTCCAAAATTCATAGGCCTGTCGTGCCACCAGGGCTTTTAACTCCGTCTGATAGCCAGGCATGACTAACGAACGCTGAGACATGGACATAACCAGTTCAGTGGTTGTTTGATTGGGTTGTGCTTTGCTAAAAAAGACAACTAATAGGAGAGTGGCGATTATTAGTAAGCGCATAGTTAAAAATACGAAAGATATTAAAAAGGTCTACCCAAAATTGGATAGACCCTTGCTGCTTCTGTCACCTGGTGACAGAATCCACCTTGGTGGATTTCTAATGAATAATAATAACCTTACCTCCAAAAATTCCATCAGATTCTGTTTCTACCAGAAGGAAGTAAACACCTGATTCCACATTGGATACATCATATTTTTTTTCATCATTTTGTACATAATTCTTCACAATTCTGCCATTCAGATCAATTAAGTATAAACTAATGATAGGTTGATCTAAAATGAGTGAAAATGTAGATGAGGCTGGATTAGGGTGAATCCCACTGAAAGATTCCCGTCCATCAAGGATGCTCAAAATTGACCCGATAGATAAAGCTTGGATTTCGTTTGGGGCTGCATTGTAATTTTCGTTTCCTACTTGGGATGCAGTGATCACTACTTCCCCATCATTCAAAATGTTTACAACTGATCCTGAAATGCTTACAATTGTAGGATCATCAGCATTGAATGTGACACCCAAACCTGAAGTTGCTGTTGCGGATAAGCTGAAAGCAGGTGAATCTTCTGTCAGGCCGATTGGAAGGGGCTCAAAGCTTATGGTCTGGTCTGCTTTGCTAACTGTTAAAGTTCCATCTACATTTATTAAGTTGTAGTTGTCGGCAGATCCACCCATTAGCACAATCGGAAATTCACCAACCCCGTTATAAGACGCAGTAGCAATCGGAGGCGTAATATCCAACTCCGTTTCGCCGTAAACGAACCCACTATAATCAATATCCAATGATGGTTCATCACCGTATGCGATGGTTTCGCTAACTGCCGATGCGGTCAGGTCTGCTGGTAGCACATCAATAGTCTGTTCGGAAGAACCCTCAATGTATGCTTCATCCTCAGCCTGTGTAGCCGTGATGGTAACCTGTCCGATACTTTCTATGGTGGCGGTGGAGTTGGTTATGCTAATAATGGATGGATCGGAGCTTTCATAAGTGATCTCGTTGGGACTGTTGGAGGTGGCACCAGGATCAAACGAAGGATCGCCGTAAGTTTTATTATAAAGAGTAAACGAGATGTTTTGATCTTGCTTGGTGATCACTTCCAGCAAAGTGGTGAATTCAGGGTAACCACCGAATTCAGCGGAAAGATCTTCTTCTTTTGTAAATTCAGTTCCGTCAGGGTTTATTGAGAAAATGATTCCTGCCTCATTACTTCCTCCAAAAGTCATTAATCCCCACAGCTTATCATTCGATTCGACTAATCCTCCATAAAGCCCATTACCAATGGAACCATCAAAATCATGAATTTTGGAAAATCCTGTGCCATCGGTATTGATTGAATAAATAGTTCCAACATTCGATGTACCACCTGAATATGTAACTCCAAATAACTTCCCATTTACTAGTGTAAGCCCACTAAACGGACGGCTTCCATTTGTTCCATTAAAATCATGTACTTTATTATATCCTGTGCCGTCTAAATTGGTACAGAAGATAACTCCATTATTGTTTGCTCCACCAACATGTGTTGTACCCCAAAGTTTGTTATTTGCTTCACATAAGCTTCCATATGAAAACCCACCGGTTAGGAAATCAAAATCACGAATTTTAGTGAAACCGGTACCATCTGTGTTAATCGTAAAAAGAACACCTAATGGGTCATCAAAACTAGCCCCACCTCCAGCCGTCCCGATAAGTTTTCCATCACTTTCTATGAGGCTGTTTCCTGGTAAATAAGAACCATTTGTGTTATCAAAATCATGCACTTTCATGAAGTTTGTACCGTCAAGGTCTATACTGAATATTATACCATGATTATTTGTTCCTCCTGCTGCCATTCCCCATAACTTTCCATTGCTTTCAATTAATTTCGAAAGTGCATTAGATGCATTGATGTAATCATGAACGACCTCAAAGTTGCTCCCATCCAAGTCCATTCGAAAAATCACTCCATGATTCTGTTCTCCACCTAACTGTGTCATCCCCCAAAGTTTATTGTTGCTTAGAGTGATTGAACCGTTTATCTGAAAACCTTCCGATTTATCAAATATTCTTAGTGTTTGGAAACCTGTATTGTCATCATCAATTTTAAAAAGCGTTTGTGCAGTAATTCCAATTATTTCGTTATTAAGAACTACCAAGTTTGGAAATGGATTGATACTTGGAGAGGTAGTAAAGTCATGAATCTTTTGAAAGCCAGTCCCATCGACATTGAGGTTAAATAATGTGCCCTGACTAGTCGTCCCTCCTCCAATGGCCGTTCCCCAAAGCTTTCCATTCGTTTCCACCAAATCTCCTTGCGGTGAAATTCCTGTTGTCAATTCGCAATCATGCTCTTTTTGGTAATCGCTCCCATCAAGTGCCAATGAGAAAATAGTTCCTAGGTCGTTGGTGCCACCACTTACCGTTGTTCCCCAAAACCGGCTATTACTTATGGTTAAACCACCATGAGGATTTCGGCCGGTTTCTGTTTCGAAATCATGCATATTGAAAAAAGCGGAGCTAGTGGGATTGAAGGCAAATATTAGCCCCTGGTTATTAGCTCCACCAATCCTCGTCATGCCCCAAATAAACCCACCATTCTCGATTAATCTTCCATATGGATCCCTTCCGTTTGTGATATTAAAATCGAGTCGTTTAAGGAAATTTCCGGTAAAGCTGATTTCATAAAGCGTTCCAAAATTATTAGCGCCACCAACTCGGGTCATTCCAAAGAACTTCCCGTCATGCGCGCACAATCCCCCTCTGGGCTCGCTTCCGTTGGTTCCATCAAAATGATGGACAACCTCAAAATCTGAACCATCAACATTAATGTTGAAAATAACTCCGTGATTGTTTTCACCACCCCTGGCTGTTACTCCCCAAAGAGTATTTCCTTGTAAGGCTAGTGTACCAATTGGATCACCTCCGTCACTTTCGGAGAAGGTATGCAACACGACTAGATTTGTTCCATCAGGATTGATTGAGTAGACAATTCCTCTGTTATAAGCACCTCCATCTCCAATTCCGAACATAACATCGTCCTTGATTACAAAATTCGAACGTGGATATTTTTCGTGAAAGTCTTTTAAAACCTGAGGGTTACTTCCATCATTTTCAATGCTGTAAATAGTACCTCCAGATGCTCTACCTAAGCCAATAAGTTTTGTTTGGCTTTTGACGTCTATACAAAACAATAGCAAGAGAAGGATGTAGCAAGTTTTTGTGAGTTTCATGGAAGTGTAGTTTGGTGATATAACAAATTGACAATCAATTACTTAAAAAGTCAATACCAACTTTCTGGTATTTTTTCAGCCTTATTAATCCAGTTTAGCTGTCATAGAATTCCTGGAAATGAAATGATGGAATGCTCCTGTTATAGGAATAAGTAAAGCTGAGAAAACTAATTTTGAACTTTGATGTCAATCACTAAGTAATCTTCTGCGTCCAGGTAATCACCATCAGTGTTTCCATCTACTGCGGAACGAATAATCAAAGCTCCTTTTTTACTTCCACCTGTCTTATCAGCATCTGTCTCAAAAGCAAGCACATCGCCTTCTTGAAGTTCAACTATGGTCGAATATTGGTCACCGCCCTCATCAAAAATTATTAGAAGGTCTATTTCAGAAGCTAAAGCATCGAAATCTGTACTTGTTGCATTATCTACCAGTCGGAGAGTGGTACGATTTCGTGTCATCCAATTAAGATCCGTGCCGGAAAGATCATACCAGCTATCAATATCGTCTGATGGAGACACAAAGCTAATACCATCAAGAGGACCAAAGTAATGGAAACCAAAGTCTATAAGACCTTCCAAATTCGAATCATCACCGATATCAGATGCCGAATACGCCATACCAGTAGATGTTGCCACAAATGACTTGGATGAATTATCGAAAAGAGGCCCCTCGACAGTTATATCGGTAAATTCAGCTACCGCAATGAATTCATCCACATTAAAAGTGAAGTGTCGCTCTTCCTTTTGATCTTTTAAATCGATCACTTCAAAGTAAATGGTTACCTCGGCCCCACTTAAAGATTGTTCGATTACATAATTGAAGTTTACAGTCCCGCTTATAGGATTCGGGTCCAATCCCAAATCCTCAGGTGTTTGAGTCGTTTTGACTCCTAGCACACCATCTACTTCGAATGTGTAATTGAGTTGGGTTAAACCTTCTTCACTAATAAATGTGACTGTTGCATTCAGTGTTTCGCCCACCTCATAAACACCATCAAGATCTGAATTCATTACCTCCAGCGTTAAAGTGCCAAAATCATCGTCCGAATCAGAGGAGCAAAATGTTAGAGTTAAAAGACCAAATACAGCCAATACAAGAAAAATAGCATTGCGTTTCATAATGTGGAATTTTGGTGACTTAACAAATTGACAATCAATTAATTAAAAAGTCAATACCAACTTTCTGGTATTTTTAAGGGTACCTTGATTCCCATTTTCAGTAGCTTTATTAAGCTCAAATGACTCTCACCATGGAATCAAAAGACAGTGAACTAATCAATCTTCATCGAACCTTTTTCTGGCAGTCTGAGAAGTTTATCAAATCTGACAATTGGGATGATCTGGATGAACTTTTTGAGACGCTTCCATCTGATCATATGCATGTAAGTGATAAGACCACCATGTCATTGATTTATGCTGACCCATTAATGAGGGAGGCAGTTGGTGGGTTTACCAGAGAGGAAATCCATGAAAAATTTTTTGAAGAGCTACCTCGTCGTGTTGATTTGGAGAATTTTCAAAGAAATGTGGCCATTGCAACAGAGTTTGTTCAAAGAGGAAATAAACATGAAATAGGAATTATGTTTCAACACATGAACCTCGAAAAGGACCTTGACGCAGATTTCGAGTGGTATGTATCTTTCATGAAACTGAGTGACAAAGCGAAGGGTATTTTCACTCTTGATTTCAAAGTACGTTTTCTGGATAAGTATCAAAATAAATTCATGAAACTAATCGCGCTAGATGAGTTTGTTCATAACAATATGAACAAATTTCAGGAGTTGACGGCCCGGGAAGTAGAGGTTATGACTTTGCTTGCAAAGGGACTTTCCAATCAGGAAATTGCAGATCAACTTTCGATAGCCAGATTCACAGTGGATACTCACCGAAAGAATATTATGAATAAGCTTGAGATCAAACGATTTGTTGATCTCATTCGGTTTGCTGAGGCGTTTGATTTGGTTTAAATCACCCCCATCTTCTTCATGATGAAGCTAGCACTTTTGTTTTCGCAGATTCCGTCTCGCAGCTTGTAGTCAAAGACTAATTCATCTTTCACAATCTCTACTTCGAAGCGTTTGTTTGTCAATATTTCAGGATACTCTTCGGTGATATTGCACACTTCCAAATCATGTGTAGCGATACCACCAAAAGCCTTTTTATCAGCCATTTTTTTAATAACCTCTATCGTTCCGTTTCGTTTATCATCCGAGTTGGTGCCGCGCAATATTTCGTCTAATAAGACAAAACCTTCTCCATTATCCAACTGGTCCATGATATATTTCAATCGCTTCACTTCTGCGTAGAAGTAAGACTCGCTATCTGTGAGTGAATCAGATAGTCGCATGGAAACGAAAACTGGCATCACGTGAACAGAAGCATGACTGGCATACACTGGAGCACCAATGCCTGACAGCACCATGTTCACTCCAATGGTCCTAAGGAAGGTACTTTTACCAGACATATTGGAACCGGTGAGAATGAAAAAGGGGTGTGAATTAAAGTCGATGGAGTTGGTTACACTTTTATCTTTTGCCAGCAAAGGATGTCCAAGGTTTTCAAATTGTATTTGCTTTTCATTGTTGATTGCCGGAAAGACAAATTCAGGATTGTTGTAAGCGAAATTTGAAAAACTGCTGATCGCTTCAATTTCACCGATTACCTTCAACCAACCTTCTAATTGAGTAGCATGTTTCGATCGCCAATTTGATAGGGCATGTAGCACATGTAGGTGATATTGTAGTATCCCGTTTAATAACGGACTGGCAAAAACATTGGTGACATGCTCCAGCCTTCCGAATAAAAGAGATAACTGGTGAATTGCCTCACTGGCTTTGGTATGGTTAGAGGTAAGGTAAGACTGTAGATTTTTCAGTTTATCCGATTGGAAAGTCTGGTTTTCAATCTCTTTTAATAATAAAGAATGTTGTTTGAGTATCTCTTCAATTTTTGTGGTTGGAATTAATTCTTCCTTTATCCAGAGCATGTGAGAAGCAAGGAATCCCAGGTTTACCAAAAAAAGCAATCCACCAATGTTGCCAAATATGTCCTCTGGGTAAATAAAGTATAGACATAGCGCGCCAATAGTAAGAACAGGAAGCACAAAGGTTAATGCACGGATGAGCGCATTGAATTTTTTGGGTTTCCTGCTAGCCCATTCCAGCAGCTCCTTATTGATTTCAGGACTGTCAGGCTTGATACGTCCCAATGCTAATAGTTGATGCCTCCAGGTTAAATTGGGTATTAACTCCTTCACTGCTTCTTGTGTTTCCAGGATTTCTTCTTCAGGAAGAATGTGCAGGAGGTTGTTTGCTAAAATCTTTTTACCATATGTGGTTCCAGTACGATTGAGTGTTTGAAATAGGGAATGTTCACCAAAGAAATCCAGGTCGTAGGAGTAGGGATGATCATGCTGTATAAATGCTGAACCATCATCAAAAGGGAGCTTTCCATTCTCCAAAAAAGCCAACTCATCCTGATTGATCTCGATTTTGGCTTTTGCCAATTCATTTTCCCACCGAATGGATTTGTGCCTTCTGATAAGTATTAAAAATGATATAGCTGTAATCAATCCTGCCAAAAACAAGAATAAGTTGGTCGTTTGGAAATACTGATAAAACAAGAATGTAGCTGCAGAAATAGACAGAAAGCGTGAGAGGCTGATTCTTCTGTCACTTGCAGATAGCCTGGTTGAAAGTTGGGTCAACCGTTCGATATTTTGCTGGTATATGCTCAATGTCTCGTTCTTTAAAAGGCAAGGTTAACGAATATCTTTTCGCCAAGCTTTAGCCGATTTAAGAATGTTAGGTTTAAATCATGAAAAGATCGGATTAGAAATCAGCGAAGAAAAATGTAGTGTTTGTAAAGAATTTATACTTCTTTTAAGGCATAGATTAACCAGCCAGACATGTTACAAACCAAGAGCCCTTCTCATCAGTCCGAGTTGAGAAAATGCATTAAAAGACTTGTTACTGATTTGTATCAATCTACGATTGACTATGAAGAACAGTTGGCAGAGAATGGAGAATCTGTAGCAAGCTATGTCTGCAAAATGAACGATCAGCAGCTGAATAGATCATTTCTTGATTATTGCATAGCTGTGAAGCACTATGAAAAATCAAAAGTGAGTTAAGTTATTAACAAAAAAATAGGGAGGGCTTTCGCACCTCCCACTCACATAGCTGAATAAATATCATTATTCAGAAAATTGTGTTTCCTTGTTTTAGTTACCATCCTTTGGTGCCAAAGGAACCTGAGGGATGGGTGTGCCATGTGCTCCATCTTTGCAACACATCGGTAAGTTATCATATGCAAGGGAGTCTCTTGCAAGTGTATCTGCATGATATCCAACTAATGTGATTCGTTTACGAATCGTTTGTGCATCGGTCTTCTTAGGATTGTAGACCACCGTCATCACTTTGTCATCAAGACTGAGACTAGCTTCTTTAACACCTTTTTCAAATGCCAGGTCTTTTTCCAAAGCATACTGGCACATCTCACAGATCGCGGAGGTCTGTATTTCTACCTTGAACCCTTTGTCTACTTCTATCGGCTCTTTTTGAGCGAATGATTGTATAGTTGAAATTAGTAAGATGATCATCGTAAAAACATCCCCCTTAATCCCCCTTCGAAGGGGGAGTTTCTTTCTATTTTGATTCATTTTCAATTTTAAATTATTCATTTTCAATTCTTTATTCTATATCTAAATCCTACATAGACCATTCGGCCTACAATAGGAGCCCAAACAAGTGAGGCATCAAAATTTTCACCGAATGGATTTTCCGAATCTATGATCGGGTCATCCTGAGTAAAGCCCAATAGGTTTTCAGATCCGATGTATACATTTCCCCATCGGAAACCTCGACTTACCTGTGCATTCAACAGGAAGAAGTCCGGAGATGAGCTTTCACGCTGAAACTCTGCCGGCTTGTCTGACGTATTGGGCAACCTTTTTGATCCATACCATTGTAGTGTAGCATCAGCTTCCCATTTATCAAATCGTGTAGAATAGGAGGTATTTAGGAAGAATCGATTCCTTGCATTGAAAGGCACCTCTCTGAACTCATCATTGATGGTTGCTCTCACATCATAAAACTTGTATGCCGCCTTGGCGCTCAAGCGATCAGAGAATTGATAATTTCCTTCTAGCTGAAAGCTATGGGCATATGATTTTCCTCTGAGGTTATAAACCCTCAGCTGACTGGAATTGGCATCCATGTCGTAAATAAGCTGATTTTCGAATGTGGTGTAAAAATAATCTGCAATCAGGTTTAGCTTCTTGTCTCCAATGTTCACAGCTGTGACGAGACTACCACCCATATTCCAGGAAACTTCCGGTTCTGGATTTTCCTCAATGATCAGCTGTCTTGAAGAAACTAAGATATTGGTATTTTCCATGATTGCATTTGGTGTTCGATATCCGCGACCGATAGCTGCTCTCAAGGTAGTGTTTTCAGAAAACTGAAATCTGGAATGGAGCCTCGGCGTGAAATAGGTTCCGTATAGATTATGAAAATCTGTTCGTGCTCCTGCCAGCAAAGTGAATCTGTCGCCAGGAGAGAAGGTGTATTCATAATATAATCCGGGAACAACTTCCTGTCTGTAAAATGCAGAATCAGCGTAGATTTCATCAAACTCATCATAAAGTATACTAACCCCGGTTTTATATGAGTGAAAAGAGTTTCCGATGATGTTTTGAAAGATCACATTACCATAAAGCGTTTTTTCCGTTCCCTGATAATTGTCTCTCCCGAATCCTCCGTCAATGTCCAGGTACGATGCTGAGTAAAGAAAGCCCCAGCCCTTGTATGGTTTGTGCGGGAAGAGTAATCCTATTTTCCCAAAAACTTCAGCCCGGGTCGTGTTGTTTTGAAAACCATATTGGGGTGAGGATTGGAAATCATCTCCGTGATCAAATCCCAATTGGCCGCCAGCTCTCTCGTCTCTCATGAAGGTAAATCCAATTTGAGACCTCAACGTTTCACCAGTATACTTATATCTGTTCATTAAGTTGATCTGACGCCCCTTGGGAATGTCCATGAACCCATCTTCATTTTGATCTACTTCGTTATTAAAATAATTGGTGTGAAGGAGGATTGCAGTACTCCATTGGTCGTTGATGTCTCGTGCGTGATTTGCATTGAGCTCTACGCGCCCCATAGAGTTTGCGTATCCGTTCAAATAAAGCTTTTCACTGTTTTCCGGTTTCTTCAATTCTACGTTGATCTGACCGGTCATCGATTCATAGCCGTTTACTACCGTTCCAGCACCTTTGCCTACATCTATTGATTGCACCCATGTCCCTGGAATATATGTAAGACCGTACCTACCGGCCAATCCACGTACGTTTGGAATGTTTTCACGACTTGTTAAAACATAGCTGCCATCTAATCCAAGTATTCGAATGGTTTTTGCGCCACTGATTGCATCCGTAAATGAGACATCTACAGATGCGTTCGTTTCAAAACTTTCTGATAGGTTACAACATGCAGCCTTAGTAAGCTCTGCTTCGGTGATCACCTCTACATGCTTGGATTCCCGATCATCCAAGAAAGTGCTGCTTGCCTGAACCACGACTTCTTCCAACTCAGAAGTGTTTTCTTCCAGCATGATATGCATCATTCCGGACAGATCGGCATTTACTGTGTCTGCTATAAAACCGGAATATGAGACTACTAGTCTTGAATCTCTTTTTGTCAGCTTTAAGGTAAACTGACCATTCACGTCAGTGATGACCCCATTTTGGGTGCCAAGCTCCTGAACGGTTGCTCCAATGAGTGGCTCGTGCTTGGCACCATTGCCGACCATTCCTCTCACCGTCTGTGCCTCGGTTGACAGGGCGAATAAAGTGGATGTAATTAGTATAAAAATATGTTTTACCATGATTGTATTTTAGATCATAAAATGAACTGAAATGACGATTGAAAATCGTCTCTAAATACGAATCCGGCATTAAATCAGGAATGACTGGATCAAAACAGGGATGTCTCGATCGGGGAGGGGAGGATCATAAAATTGGAGCGTCGGTTTGGTTTGCTCCAGGATTAATGAAATATCCTTAAGGAGGAAGTGATTGACAATTGCCAGCTCAAACAAATCTGGGGTTGCATCGAAATCAAAACCTACAGTGGTGATTTCTTCGACTTTCAACTCCTGACTTGTATCCTCACAACATGGCATAGGATCTTTGTCATTTGATCCGGTGCAGTTTTGTGCATGCTCAAAAACAGCTACAGACTTCAACCGACCCATGCAATAATGCTTATTGAGGGTGACACCTGTGGTCGCAATCAATAAAGCGATTGCCAGGAAGCTGTTCAGTATGTTTTTAGCGATTCTCACTGTTGCAAAGATACGAAATTAAACCTTGGAGGTTTTCGAAACCTCCAAGGTTTCTAGTATTCAAACTCCATCATTACATCTTTGGCTTTAAGCTCTTGATGTATTTTAATAAACTCATTTTTACCTCCAAACCATTCCAGTCCTAATTTTCGTTCAATTTTGGTTGGGCTACTCAATAGATATGCGTTATAGCTGCTGTGCGACCATTCATTCAAATCATTTACAAATTGATGATGAATTGGATTGTTGTGAATGTAAGCTATTAATCTTGTGAAGTAGGTGTCATTGTCGATCAACTTCCTTCTAAACTTTGGAATGAAAAGTGACCCTTTTCGATCGTACATTTTATTGTAGGCTTGCGTATAGGCATTGAAAAGGTTGCTAAACTGTTTGCTTAATTTGAGACTAATCTCTCCAAGGGTTCCAAAACCTTGGAGTGCTCTTAATTCTTTTTCTCCTCTTATCTCAACCATCAAATGCAAATGATTAGGCATCAGGCAGTATGCGTATGATTTAGCAATAGGGTGAATGTGCTGAGCATACTTTTCCAGGAGGTAGCGATAATTTTCATCCGTTCTAAACAAATTCTCAGATCCATTGGCATGAGTCCAAATGTGATAAATGCGATTTGGTTCAAGAGGAATAAATGGTTGAGGCATGTGCCAAATATAAAACCTCCAAGGTTTTCGAAACCTTGGAGGTCTGTCAATATCAATGACAAGCTTGATTAAACTTCTTCAACTTATAGTAATTGTATGGCAGAGGCACCAGAAAGCCTACAATCAGTGCCGGAATCAATGCCAGCCAGTACCAGATATCATCAAAGGCAGCTTTGCCACCTGTAATCATAAAATCTGTGCTGGTCATAGCGATTTCCATGGCTACCATGGATAAAAATGACATTCCTAAAGCTGTTTTGAAGGCATCCAGCCATCCAAAGCTTTCCCTGGTCTTCATCAAAATGGTTTCCAGAATAATGGAAGTACATAAGCCTGCGATGATTGCCAACACCATTTGCCACATGAGAGGGGTGGAAGGATAGTAAGCCTGTAAGAAGAAGACCATACCAAAATCTCCAATGGAGCAGCCAATCAGGCAGCTGAAAGTGTTAGTAGAGGCTCGCTTCCATTTGTTCCAATCACCCCAAAAGGATTCTTCTTCTTTAACAGCGTATCCTTTTTGACTTAGTAAGTGGTTTAAATGCGATGTAGAAATATCACCTTCTATCTTTAGCGTGACTTCCCCATTGATATCTGCCTCCCAATTGTGTATGCCTTCATCAGCATCCAGAATTGGCTTGATTTTGTCAAGACAGTTTTGACAGTGTAGCGTTGTTTTTACTTCCATTGTCTCCATGGTACAAAAGTCAACAGATTTTTAATCAATATCGTTACATGATTTTGGAAATCCTTTATATGATTTTGATAGGTTATATACTGTCAAGAGGTTGCCTTTGTGGTTGCTGCTGTCTCTTAAATTGGGTAGGGGTGAGTCCGGTTTCTTTCTTGAATTGAGAGGATAGATGAGCTACTGAACTATAGTTCATTTGGTAGGCAATTTGTGAAAGGGTAAGTTGATCGTAGATGATTAGTTCTTTCACTCGCTCGATCTTTTGCCTGGTGATAAACTTCTCTATGGTGATGCTCTCTACGGAGGAAAAAAGCTTACTCAATGATGAATAATCTTTTCCCAGTTTATCTGACAAGAAGGTAGAAAAATTCACTTTTAAAGCCTCATTGGAGTAATGAATTTGCTCAATGATTAGTCCTTTGATATTGCTGATAACAGCCGATGTTTTATCCTCTAATAATTCAAATCCTTTTTCTTTTAGAAGTGGTTCAAGGTTTGATCTTTGGGTCTTATCAAGAGGTCTTTTAATGATGGCTTCACCCAAATAAACTCGCTCAAAACCCACATTGGCATCATTTAGTGCTTCTTTCACTGCCTCGATGCATCGTGGGCAAACCATATTCTTTATGTGAATGACTGCATCCATAGACCCAAATTACAAAATTGCTCATTGATCAGTTCATTAACTTACTTTAACATATATGTTGTACAAATACACAACTTAATTTTTAACTTGTGCGTTTGTACAACAAATTAACTTGAAATGAAGGTATTATTTTATTCTTTAGTATTGGCAATTACTGTATCTGCTTCTGCTCAGCAAACCGGCAAGCAATCACTCGCTCAACTGAAAGAAAGCCCGGCAGGGTCGAAGATCATTTGGTTTTTTGATGCTGTCAAATCCGGAAATATCTCGACTGAATCAGTAGAAAAGTATTTTTCTCCAAAACTGATTGAGAAAATGGGGGCTGATGAGCTATTGGCTGCATTTGAAGATATAAGGATGAACGATGGCGCATTGATCATGTATCAGGCCGACAGAAAAAAGATGACGGAATACAAGCTGATTGTGAAAGGAACAAAATCAAATGAGTGGATGGAAATGGGATTCTATTTCGAAGATGAAAGTCCTTATCGAATCGCAGGATTTACCATTGATACGACGGAAGGATCGTTTGAATCACTCACACCCATCTATCCAAAATCAAACTAAAACTTATGAGAGGAGAACACTTAGGTGAATTAGAAGAACTGGTGCTTCTGACTGTAGGGTCACTGACTGACCAGGCCTACGCAGTTGCAATACTGGAAGAAATCAAGTCAAACACCAAACGAAACATGGATGTTACAGCCGTTCATTCTGTGTTGAGAAGGCTTGAAAAGAAGGGGTATGTAAGCTCTGAAATGGGAGGGGCATCCAAAGAAAGAGGCGGAAGGAGAAAGCGTATGTTCACATTGACTAAAGTGGGGAGAAAGGTGCTGGATGAAACCATGGATCTGCGTTACTCGCTTTATCGAAAACTTCCAAAATTGACTTTTGCAGGTTTGTCATGAATCAGCAACCACCAAAATATGCCGATCGGTTTCTGGAGTGGTTTTGTGATCCATACCTGTTGGAGGATCTACAGGGCGACTTATACGAAATCTATATTCAAAAATCTTCCAGAGGAAAGCTTAAGGCAGATATGATTTATTGGTGGATGGTCATACGATCGTTCAGGCCCTCTGCATTTAAACGAAATCAAAAACTCAAAAACTCATTTATCACTATGACTAAGAATAATTTTAAAATAGCACTGCGTGTGCTGTGGAGAGACAAGTTTAACTCGTCATTGAACCTGCTTGGCTTGATGATAGGGATTACATGCTTTCTGCTTCTAGGCTTTTATGTAAAGCAGGAAATCAGCTTTGATCGGTTTCATAGTAAAAAAGATCGTATCTACAGGAGTTGGTTAAAAGAGGATTATGGGGAGGATCAGGTGTTTTTCAATTCACATACCCCGCTGAGATTTGAATCTCTCTTTGAGGACAACTTTCCGGAAGTGGAAAAATCTGTGCAGTACATCCTCTCAAACTTCCTGGTTGGAAGAGGAGAAAACAGGATTAACGAATCTGTCGCCATCATCAGCCCGGATTTTTTCGAGGTATTTGACTTTCAATTGATAGAAGGGGACAAGGATAAGCCACTTCCCACACTCAATGATATCATCATATCACAGGAATACGCCAGGAAATATTTTGGAGATAATGACGCCATGGGTAAAACATTGTCATTACAGATTGGGCAGGATATCAAAGACTTCACCGTATCGGGCATATTTAAGGACATCCGGTATGAATCGAGTATCAAATTTGATATTGCTATTTCCACGGATAACAACAGGCTTTTATTTAGTGATCGTGCGATGAATGCCTGGTTTAATGTGGTAGCAGAAACATATGTATTGCTAAAAGAAGGGGCAAGTATAGAGAATGTAAATAGCAAAATGCAGGATGTCGTACTCAGCCAGATGGGAGATGTTGGATATGGAGATGAAGCCATGCAGCGAGATCAATATAATATTGGGATGCAACCATTAACAGATATCCACCTAAATCCGGATATACCGCTTGGAAATGCCCCGGTAGCCAATCCACAGTATGTGTTTATTCTGGGGACCATAGGATTACTCGTGCTAATTATCGCATGTATAAATTACACCACCTTGTCGACTGGTCAGTCGCTTCGAAGATCAAAAGAAGTGGGCATACGAAAAGTATTGGGCGCCTATAAGAAAACATTGGTCTATCAATACCTCAGTGAAAGCATCTTGTTGACCACCATTGCGATGCTTATTGGTGCCACCGTCTCATATTTGCTGATTCCCACATTCAATAGACTTACCGGTACGGAGATATTTCTCCAGTTCGAGTGGTGGCATGCTGGAGTGTATGCTTTGCTTGCATTAATCATTGGCACAATAGCCGGATCGTATCCCGCCTTGATTCTTTCGGGCTTTAAGACGATCAATATTTTGAGAGGAAGCAGTCAGTCCGGAGGGAAAATGAACGCAAGAAAAGGGATGGTTGTGTTTCAGTTTCTGATTACGGTATTCTTGATTACGACCACTCTCATCATGAGAAAGCAAATACAATATCTTCAGAACAAAGATCTGGGAATTAAATATGAAGCGGTGATCTCCACCCAAATGCAGGCAGACCCTTCGGCTCAAAGGCTATCAGAAAGAATTACATCTGGGTTTGATAATGGTCAGTTGTTAAAAGCGAGACTGGAAAAGTACCCTGAAATTACCGATGTAGCTATGGGTTCCCACGTGTTTGGAACGAGTGGTTGGGCGCACCTGGCATACACCGATGATAAGGGTGTGTTCCGATGGTTTAGGATGTTGTGTGTGGATGCTAATTATTTCAAAACCTTTGGAATTGATATTATTGAAGGGCGTGCTTTTGAGGACGGAAATGGCTTGGATATGAGGCAGTCTGTCATCCTGAATAAAGCTGCGGTAGAACATTTTGGCTTAAAAAACCCACTTGGAGCCAAGCTTCCTGGTGACGATTTTGGAGACCATCAAATCATTGGGGTTACGGATGATTTTCACTACTCCTCTTTGCATTCTGAAGTAGAACCACTGATAATAGTAATGAATCCAATGCCTATTTTCATGGGAGTGTCGGATGGTGATTTTCTGGATACACCTATCCCTAAATTAGTGTTTACCTATAATGGTCCCAATCTTTCTGATGGGACTGACATTCTTAAGAAGGAATGGGAAGCACTTTTTCCAAATGAAAGCTGGAATTTCAATTTCATCGACGAGCAAATAGCAGCTCAATATGCCAGTGAAGCAAGGATGAATAAACTGGTTACCATTGCAACGATTTTATCTATTGTAATAGCCAGTTTAGGGCTGCTAGGTCTCTCCATGCTAGTAGTAAATAGTAAAGTAAAGGAGATTGGTATTAGAAAAGTGATGGGAGCCTCGCCTGTTTCCATCTTTCAGCTGTTAGCTAAAGGATTTTCGACTCAGCTCTTAATAGCTATTGTTCTCTCCATTCCAATCACCATTTATATGATGAATAAGTGGTTGGACAATTTTGCCTATCGTACTTCAATAGGAGCATGGCTGTTTGTGCTAAGCAGTGTGGTGGCGCTTTTGATTGCTTTCATTGTGATCAGTTATCATACCCTGCGGGCGACAAAAATCAATCCGGTGGAATCCTTAAGAAATGAGTGACTTACTCAAATAGTATAGATCTTAATTGTTGGATCGAAGGTGTCAGCTATTTCTTCAATGGATAGCTGACATTTTTTTATCAGTCCATGCATGTAGCCGTTTTGACAATACTCCCGATAATGACGATAATGCGAGGTGAATCGCTGATCCAGCCACATCAATAATTGTTGTTTCTTGTTTTCAGGAGGAGCAAAGGCACAGATGATGGATTGTTTAGCATAAGCTGACGATGACTTCAGGATTTGCGCAGCTAGTTCTTACGGAACGACATGGAAGAAGAGGCATGCAGTGGCAAGAGAAAAATGTTCTTTGGGTTTGAAATGCTGATCGATCATCCGCCGCTCAAATGCGAGGTTATCGATGTTCAAATCCTTCGTTCGATTTTGAGCGTATTGGATAAGCTGTTTTGAGCTATCCACACCGAAACCAAATTCAATTTTTGAATGAGCTCTAAACAGAAAATCCCCTGAGCCACAACCCAGGTCAATGACTCGATCCTCAGGTTTTAACATTTCGAGCATCTGTTCCCTGATTGGGAGTAAGTATTTGTCAGACGTAAGTGATTTGATTTTACCCTTCATTAGTTGTTTTGTATCCAACAAGAGGGAAGTGGCTAACCATTATTTCGATTTTTTCACCTTAACTATTTGTTGAAAAAATACATTGTTCGGAACAGTGAAAATGCCGTCCTTGTCCTGAAGTTTGGTATAAATCATACCGATATCAATTACCTTCCCCGTTACTTCTTTTTCTACCAGTACCAACGTATCTGTGATTTTAAAGGGGTTAATGGTATAAATGATAATACCGGCAACTATGTTACTAAGGATACTCCAGATGGCAAAAAACCCAATAGCGATCACTCCCAGAATGCTCCCGATAGAAACCCAGAGATTATTAAGATCTCCACCCCAGACAATTACAAGAAGCAAAATCATAAAAGTGTAAAGGGATCCCATGATTATTCGCTTAGTCGCTGCGGTGCGATTTGGATCGTAGGAGAATTTAGTAGCAAGTCTCCTCAGGCTTTTTTTGATTATCCATCTTGATGCCAGGAATAGAATGATGATGACAAGCGTAATAGCAAGCTGCACCAAATAGTTAGCTTCCAATTCGTTAATAAAGGTTGTGAGTTGATCCATAAAGTAAAGTTAGCATTGCCTGAAGCAGAATCACCTCATGATTAAAGCAAAAAAAAGACTACCCAAAATGAGTAGCCTTTTTGAAAGCAGAAATTAATGTTTGACAGTGGTAAACTTTTTGGTTTAGCTTAAGAGGAAATTTACTACTACTAGTGAAAGAGCTAAACCGACGGTGCATATCACAAAGCTCTTGTTGATGAATCCTTTTTGTTCCTTGGTTAATTGAAGTAAAGCCATGGTGGTAATTGTTAGTTTGTGAATATGAAATAAGCTAATCCAACGACCAACTGCAATTTTGTTCGTTGAAGCCAGATGGTTTGTAGACAATACCCTAAATATCAAAGATTAGCCTATAGCCAATCCTTACGTTTGAAGTAAATGATCATGCCGATGAAGATGAAAACCATCACCCCCCAGACAATGAAATAGCCGTTTCGATACTGTAACTCAGGCATGTATTCGAAATTCATCCCATAAATACCAGCTATAAAGGTAAGCGGGATGAAAATGGTGGCTACTGTAGTCAGCACCTTCATAGTTTCATTCATCTTCTGGCTTAGTGAAGCGTAGTAGATGTTCGTTAGGCTTTCCAGAGAACGAGCAGTAGAGTCCACCTCTTCTAATGCGTTGGCACAACTCATCTTCAAATCGTTGATGTACTTCACATTGCTTTTTTGAAAAAATGACGTTCGGTTATTGAGGATATAATTGATGGATTCGAAAAAGGGATTAAGTGATTTTTTGATTAGGTCCGCTCTTTTCTTGCTTCTCTCCAGTTCAAAAAGTGTTTCTTGTTTTGGATTCTCATAGACCTCCTTTTCCAGTTGAGCGATATCTTCATTGATGTCTTCGATGGTCTCAAAATAGTTATCTAATATGGCATCTAATAGCTGGATCAACAGATAATCTGAAGTACGTTTCCGAACCCATCCAACGCCTTCCCTAATCTTTAACCGTATATCATCAAAATGGTCGCTCTCTTTTTCCTGAAATGAGATAACGTAGTTTTTACCCAAAACAAAGGAGAGCTGTTCAACATCCAGTTGGTCTTCTTCATCCAGCAAAATAGACCTGATATTAAAGAACAGGTAGTCATCAAACTCCTCAACCTTTGGTCGCTGCGTTGTATCAAGCAAATGTCTCACAGAAAGACGATCCATTTTCATGACGTCAGCAAGCTCTTGTATCAAATCTACTTCGTGCAAGCCATGAATATTCAACCAATAGATATGTGAATCCCCGATATTGGCCATCGGGCTAAATTCTTTTTCCTGAGATTCCTGAATTTCATTTTCATTGAAAGTGAAAAGCTGAACTTTGACCTCTTCTAGCCTTTTCTCTCCAATAAAGGTGATCTCTGCTTTCCCTTTTGATTTTGCTTTTAGGTCAGCATATAGATTAACGGGAGTAAGGGTCAACTCAGTAAGCGTTTTTAATCCAGTTAAAAGGAGTTTGTCAGGCCTCACCAAATCAATCGGCTTGATCTTTTTCAGCTTTTTTCTCATACCTCCAAATTAGTCGATTGAAATAGAAAAAAGAAAAATTAAACAGTAAGCACATTCGTGTGAAACATTGCTTTTAAAAAGCCAGTTATAGTACCACGATTATGAGTGAAAAGGAAATCGTTCAGGAGCGTTTGCAGGAAAAGCAACGGATGATCAATGCAAGTAAGCATATGACCAAACTTTTCATTGTTACCAGTTCACTCATTTTCATCACTCTACTGGTTGTTTGGGTTTTACAAAAGCTTCCAGACCTTATCATCCCAACTATCTATGAAGTAGCTACCTGGTTTATTTTAGTCAGCAGTGCTTTGATCGTAATGAGTCAGCTAAAGATCAGGGAAGATGAAATAGAAAAAGCATTTCGCTTTACAGGTCTTGGATTATTTTTCGGGCTACTTTTTTCAGTTCTTCAGGTAATTGGGTGGCAGGAATTACTTAGCTCTAATTTGTCCTTCAGGAACATCTTATTCCCGTTCGCTTTGATCCACTTTATTCATGTATCTGTCGGTATGATTTTGTTAGCCTCCGTTTTTAGAAAGATCAGGGAATATCGGGTGCATTCAAAATCACGTCAATACGCCTATAATGTCTTTATGTTCTGGCACTTCTTAGGAGGTGTATGGGTTCTGTTTATTTTTCTTGGGTAGGTATTTGATAAGCGGTATTAAAATTCATTGACAGATTTAATATCTTAAATGTCTAATGTCGTAACTGATGAAATATATAGCACCTATCCTCTTTTGCCTGGTAGTTACTTCATGCAGTAAAACCATTTCTTCGGAAGAAAAGCCTGTGGGTATTACTTCAGAGAAGGCTCAAGCAGATTTATTGAATCAAATTGGTCACGATTACTTTATTGATGATCAGCATTCCTATTTGGGATTCAAGATCAAGTATTTTGGGTATAGTCCGGTTAGAGGACGATTCAATACGTTTGATGGCACAGCATTTTATGACACTTCTGATCATGCCTCACTATGCACGACCATTTTCATTGACATTAATAGTATCAATACGGGTAATGAAAGAAGAGACAATGATCTAAAAAGAGAAGGTACCTGGTTTGATGCTATCAATCATCCTTATGCCACCTTCACAAGCAAGCAAGTAGTACCAAACGCAGAGGGAGGATTTGAGTTAGTAGGAGAGCTAACGATCAAAGATTCAACTAAAAATGTAAAATTTGATTTTTCTGAACCGACTGGTATCTCTCGAGACTGGGCGATGAATGAGCAGATAGATTTTGAAGGAAAAGCCATCATCAATAGACAGGATTTTGGTGTGTATGGAGGTGATTTTTGGAGTTCTGTGATGGAAAATGGACTCACTCAACTTTCTGATGAGGTAGAATTGGAGCTTAACATTCATTGTAGGCGAGCTGATTACCAGGCGCGTTATAATGACATGGACACCACCGATGTAAGAAAGAAGATTCTTGATGTAATTCGGTCGGATGGATTCGAAACAGCTTCACCTATCATTCATGAGGCATTTAAGAATGAGGAACTTTCTTCGGGTGGGATGTCAACCATCGGCTTTGTGCTTAACGAATGGAAGAGATATGAGGATGCAATTGATTTATTCGAATTGAAGAAGAAACTAGCAGGTGAAAACGCTACCGTTTTTACGCAATTAGGAATCACTCATCTATTGGCAGAAAATGATTCCATCGCAGATACATATTTCATGAATTCTTTTGAACTGGATTCAATCAACTCAAGAACTGTTTTGTATTCACGCTTAATGGAAACAATGTCTCGTTAAGGCTATTTTGTGGGACATACTGGATTTGACCGGGCTGGCGCTCCAGCCAGTGACCTCACTTATAATCATGTTAAGATGATTCTAGATTGGAAAGTGTGGGACATACTGGATTCGAACCAGTGACCTCTTGCCTGTCAAGCAAGCGCTCTAAACCAACTGAGCTAATGCCCCAATAAAAAAGCTAAAGTAAACTTTTTCTTAAAAAACGGGAGCCAGTGTCTCACCAAACAAATTTGAGTTGCTGCAAAAACAAAAGCCCGCAATTAGAATTGCTAGCTTTGCTTTTCTTTTCGGGGTGGCAGGATTTGGACGCGGACGGCTAGTTCTGCGACCCACTGAGTATTCCTTTTTTCCTTGAGTTAAATAGGAAGCAGGATTACCTCCTGTTGGTCGGTGATCCTTTGATGGGAGTGACAATCAAACCCTTCGTTTCACTTCTGTTTTTTCAATTTGTCTTCTCTCGTTCAAGCAAAGCTTGACTCAAGCACAAATAAAAAACCCACAGCGATTAAGCTGTGGGTTTTGATTGTCGGGGTGGCAGGATTACTCATACCCACAGGCATGCCGCACTTCCCCTCGTGAAGCTTCGCTTTCGAACTGCTTCGCAGGTTCTCATCCTGCATTAAGCATAAAAAAAGGGAAGCAAATGCTTCCCTAAATCGTCGGGGTGGCAGGATTCGAACCTGCGACCCCCTGGTCCCAAACCAGGTACACTAACCGGACTGTGCTACACCCCGAACTGTAGGTTTTAATGAAGTGATGCGGTACGCTGTACTACACCCCGAACATTAAAATCCATCCTTAGATGGACTCCCGTTTTGAAAACGGAACGCAAATGTAGAAATTCAATTATTAAAATTCAGCATCGTATTGGATTTTTTTGGAGAAAATAGAATTCTTTCTTTTGACACCTTTTCTCAATCATTTTTAAATCCAGAATAAAGGAATTATTTACTTTTAAAAATGATTCATTGAACAAAAAATATAATCTATGAAAAAGATCAAATACGCACTATTCATCGGACTGATCGGTCTTACATCTTTATCAGCTACTGCTAGCGAAACCGATCCGAAAAATACGAACCCTAAGGAAAGAGTGGAGCAACTGGAAAGTAGGGTTCATGAAATATGGGAAATGGATTTTTCAGATATGGATAAAGAAGAAAAAGCAGCCATTAAACTCGAACTAAAAGAAATCAAAAAAGAGCTAAAGGAGGAAGGGCTTGACAGTAAAGTATCTATTTCCATAGGAGCGATAATCATTATTTTGTTGCTTTTGATCATCATTACTTGATCATGCGTAGAACAAAACCATCACGGTACCCGAGCAGAGGCATTCAGGACATAGAGACCTTGTATCAGATCATTGATAAAGGTCTTTTTTGTACCGTCGCTTTTAATCGAGATGGAGTTCCACATCAGATTCCAACAGGCTTTGCCAGGGTAGGGAATGATATTTACATCCATGCTTCTGCTAAAAGTGCATTTATCGATACGATCATTGGTCAGGAGGTAAGCTTCTCAATTACTCATCTTGATGCTCTGGTACTTTCTCCGACAGCTTTTGATCATTCATTCAATTATCGTTCGGTCATAGGTTTTTCCAAAGTAGAAGAAATCACTGATCCAAAGGAAAAACTCAAGTTCTTTAATGTTTTTACCGATCGATATATTCCAGGGCGGATTGCGGATATAGGTGAGCCAACTCCCGAGCAAGTATCTATTACAAAAATCGTCCGACTCTCACTGGAAAATGCGGCAGCAAAAGTACGGGCAGGTGGTGTGAATATGAAGATGGAAAAAGACAGTGTCTGGTGCGGAGTGATACCGGTAAAGCAAAAGTATGGAGCACCAATCATTGATGAGCAGCTGGACAAGGATCGTGAATTACCTGAGTATTTAAAAAAGTTTATTGATGGATCTGGCCAGTCTTAAAACCCAAAACAACACGGAAGAACAGCGTTTCATGCTTCAGCTTGAGGATTCTACCGCCTTTATCGATTACAAAATCGGTAAAAGTGGGGCGGTGTATCTGATTCATACGGAAGTGCCTGACGAAATGGAAGGCCAGGGGGTAGGTCATAAACTAGTAAGAGAGTCACTGGAGATAATTGAAAAGGATGATTTAAAGATTATTCCATTGTGTCCCTTCGTGAAGTCCTTCATACAAAATCACCTTTCAGATTATGAGCATTTATTAGCAGAAGGCGCTAAATTGTAACATGGCAGAAAAAATAAAAGAATACGAAAGCGAAGAGCTAACGGTGGTTTGGAAACCAGAGAAGTGCATCCATTCAGAAATTTGTTTCAAAGGGCTTCCGGATGTTTTTGATCCTAAAGCCAGACCATGGGTTAATGTCAATGGAGAGAATGATCAAAGAATTAAAGAGCAGGTTGATAGGTGTCCATCGGGAGCATTGTCTTACAAGCTTAAAAATGAAACTCAGTCTGAAAGCGAAGTTGAAGAGGAGCAAATAGTAGAAGTGGCGAGGGGAGGACCGTTGATGGTTTATGGAAATATTAAAGTAAAGCATCATGATGGTTCGGAAATTTCCAAACACCGGGTCACAGCTTTTTGCCGATGTGGTGCATCATCCAATAAACCTTTTTGCGACGGTACACATAAGAAAATCGAATTTGAAGGATAACACTTAGCTTTAAACCTGTAAATCCTAATCAGCCAACATGAAACTAAGAAAACCTAACCTTAACTGGGGAGACATATTTGCTAACCTTCTTGCATTGTGTGCATTTGCAGCAATCGGCCTGGGGCTATGGCTATGCTACATTTTCATCGTGAAAATGAATGGCTTTAGTGAGGAGATCTGGCAGGATCGAACGCTCCTGGGGATGGCTGGAGAATTTCTTGGAGGAACCGTCGGACCTATTTGGGCATTGGCGGGTGTGATCCTTTTCTTTTTGGCACTTATTTATCAAAAGCGAGAACTGGTGCTACAGCGTATGGAGCTTCAGGAGAGCAGAAAGATCATGGAAGATCAATCACAAACCATCGCCATTCAGCAATTTGAAAACACCTTTTTTCAATTGCTGAATTTCCATATCAATGCAGCTAATCACATCCGCAATACAAAAATCAATGCAAAGGCAAAATCACAGAATGCCTTTGATGAGCTCTACATTGATTTTAAGCGGGAGACCGATAAGCTGAAGAAAAGAAGAAAAGCGGATGCCGGAGGGCTGAGTCCTTCAGATGAGTCGTTTGAGAATACATTTATTGCGGTATTCGAGGGCTATAAAAACACCTTTCAGCATTACCTGGAAAATTACAAGGCGCTACTTCTTTTTATAAAAAGTAAAAGCCATGATCCCTCTTTTTATTACAACATTGTTAAGTCACATTTTACAGAGCAGGAGGTACAGGTTCATTTCTTTTATATTATTCTGGTTTCCAAGAATAAGGAATTGATTGAGGTGATAGAAAAATATCATCTATTCCAAAAACTAAATGAAAGAACAGTGGCGGATGTGGATCCATATCACCTGAAAAAGGTTGATGAGCAAGCATTTAAAAAAGAAGATTAGTGATAATGAAAAAAGCAGCCCGAAAGCTGCTTTTAATAGTAGCGAGGAGCAGATTTGAACTGCCGACCTCAGGGTTATGAATCCTGCGCTCTAACCAACTGAGCTACCTCGCCATGAAGATTTTGAGGCATGTCTTTCATCAGCGTTCTGATGTGTCCCTCAAAAAGGAACGCAAATCTATAAAAGATTTCTTTTCTGCCATGGGCTTGCCGAAATAGATTTTTTTTTTACCTTATCAAAAATTTCACCGGTATGGCAAAGTATCAATATGTAGGGGAGTTTGAGTTCAACGCATCCAAAAAGATGCTCTACCCATATTTTAGTACAGCATCTGGCTTAGCGCAATGGTTTGCTGACGATGTGAATATCAATAATGAAGATAAGGTCTACACATTTATATGGGATGGTGACGAGACTAAAGCCAAGCTAACTTCCAATAGAACCAATCATCATGTGCGATTTGATGTCATAGATGAAGATGATGATGACAACAATTTCTTCGAATTTAAAATAGACATGAACGAGCTCACCCAATCAGTATACGTTCGCATCACCGACTACTCTGACATGGACGAAGAGGAGGCGAGCGAGCTTTGGGAAACACTCATCCATGATCTTAAAGAGATTGTTGGAGGCTGACCTTCAGGGAAGAAACTGGTACCTTTCTTGCTAACATCCTATTCTCTAATTTTGCACCTCTATGAGAATGAGAAAGTTGGATGTCCTGATGCTAAAGTCCTTCATTGGACCTTTTTTGCTAACCACCGCAGTAGCCAACTTCATTCTACTGCTTCAATACATGCTCAAGTACTTCGACGATTTCGTAGGAAAAAACCTGGGCTTCTCTGTTTTTGCTGAACTGATCTTCTACTTTTCCCTCAATATGCTTCAGGTGGCTTTGCCATTGGGGGTACTACTGGCGTCTTTGATGACTTTTGGTAATCTGGGAGAACAATTTGAATTGACCGCCATCAAAAGCTCAGGGATATCTCTGCTGCGAACGCTTAGACCAATTTTTCTATTTGTTGTCGTACTATCCATAGGAGCTTATTTTTTCAACAACTTCACCATCCCGGCAGCCAATCTAAAGGCATACAGTCTTCTCTACGACATCAAGCATACTAAGCCCGCTTTGGATATTAAATCGGGGACATTTTATAATGGCATTCCTAATTATAGCATAAAAGCGAAGGATAAGCTTCCTGATGGCAAAACATTGCTGGACGTCATCATCTACGATCACTCATCCGGAAGAGGAAATAAGACGGTGATCCTTGCCGATTCCAGCTTGATGTATACGTTCATGGATGACCGGTACCTCAAACTCGAAATGTATAACGGTCATTATTATTCCGAGGAATCCAAATCCAGCAGTGAGATCGATCGATTTTATCGCACCGAATACAATCGAATGGATATGGTGTTTAGCCTGGCATCATTTGATCTGAAGCGAAGGAAAGAAGAGCTTTTTCAGAATAATCGTCAGATGAAAAACATTTCAGAGTTATCGCATGATGTGGATTCATTTAAAAACCAGGTAGTGAGACAAAAAGCAAGTTTTATTCAGACCACCAGAAGGTACTTTGATTATCATATGCTGAATAAGGAACTTATTAATGAGAAAGGTATAATCGAGCTTGATAGTGCAGATATTGAGGAAAGAGACTCGATAATGAATAGCCCAGTCAGAGCTTCTGTTTTTCCCGTTTATTTATTAAGCCAACAACTGTCAAAGAAGAAACCAAAAGAGGCTAAGAACCGGCCCAAATTAATTGCACAGGATACCTTAATTAGAGAATTGGATGAAGAATTGCTAAAAAATGATAGGCGACCTATTGATCTAAAAAAGAAGCGGTCCAGGAATCGATCAACGTCTTTTAGCTTAGAAGTAGGAAATATTGATACCCTACAATGGAGTCACATAGATACCTATCTTGATGATAAGCTTAAGAACAGAAAACCAATCCTCTCTGATGCCCTCAACAAAGCACGAAACGTCAAAGTCAATTTAAATTCAGCTAAAACCAGACTATTTCAATATCAGCGGGATGTGAATTTGTATACCATTGAGATGCAGAAGAAATACGCGCAGGCTTTGGCTTGTATATTGATGTTTTTGATAGGTGCTCCTCTTGGAGCCATCATTAAGAAAGGAGGTTTGGGAGTTCCGACCATTTTGGCCATTTTCTTTTTCATCATTTATTACGCATTTACCAGCATTGGAGAGAAGCAGGCCAAATCCGGAGTGATGGATCCGTATCTTGCTTCATGGATGTCAGACATGATTCTGTTACCTTTTGGTCTATACTTTTTGAAGCAGGCACGGGTAGATGCCCGATTATTTGAAGTTGATGCATATCGTGTAGGTATAGAAAAGCTTAAGCGTAGATTTGCTCGGAATAGGAACAAAGCGTAAATTTGCGCTTCAATAAAAAGAGGTAGACGATTTAAGAATGTATCTAGCAAAAGAAAAAAAGGAAGAAATTTTTAAAGAGCACGGAAAGTCAGCAACAGACACAGGGTCTGCAGAAGGTCAGATTGCGTTATTCACGACACGAATCAACCACCTGACTGACCACTTAAAAACTCAGAAAAAAGACCATGCATCACGATTAGGTCTTTTAAAGCTAGTAGGTAAGAGAAGAAGACTTCTTGATTACCTACACAAAAATGATATCGAGCGATATCGTAGCATCATTGCTAAGCTTAACATCAGAAAATAAAAAATTAAGGGGGATCAAATTTCTGATTCCCTTTTTTGATTGTAAACACCCAGGGGCAAAACGTGTCCCTTTTATCAATTTATTATGAATGTAATTACTAAAACCTTCCAACTATCAGACGGCAGGGAAGTATCCATCGAAACAGGAAAACTAGCGAAACAAGCGGATGGATCTGTCGTTGTGACAATGGGAAATGCCAAGCTCTTGGCAACTGTGGTTTCTTCTAAAGAAGCTAAAGAAGGAGTGGATTTTTTGCCACTCTCTGTTGATTATCAGGAAAAATTTGCGGCAGCCGGAAAGATTCCAGGCGGCTTTTTGAAACGAGAAGGAAAACTTTCTGACTATGAAGTACTCATCTGCCGATTGGTAGATCGTGCACTTCGACCATTATTTCCATCTGACTACCATGCCGATACACAGGTATTCATTCAGCTAATTTCAGCAGACAAAGATGTAATGCCGGATGCTTTGGCTGCATTGGCTGCTTCAGCTGCAATCTCTGTATCTGACATTCCATTTGGAGGCCCAATTTCTGAGGTCCGAGTGGTAAAAGTAGGTGGAGAGTATAAAGTAAATCCAACTCCGGAGGAGATGGAGAAAGCCACGCTTGATCTAATTGTTGCCGGTACTGCCGACAACATCATGATGGTGGAGGGTGAGTCTAAAGAAGTAGATGAGTCTGAAATGCTGGAAGGCATCAAGAAGGCTCACGAAGAAATCAAGGTTCAGTGTGCGGCTCAGGAAGAGCTGGCCAAAGAAGCGGGAACGACTGAAAAGCGTGAGTACGATCACGAACCAAAAGACGAGGAACTGAAAGCATCCATGCACAAAGCAGTTTATCAAAAACTGTATGATGTTGCTGCAAAGAAAAACCCAAATAAAGCGGAGAGAAAAGAAGCTTTCAAAGCGGTATACGAAGAATACATTGCGCAATTCAGTGAAGAACAGCTTGAAGAAATGGATGATTTCCTTCTTGGAAAATATTTCCATGATGTTGAAAAAGAAGCCGTTCGAAACTTTGTGCTAGATTCGAAAGAAAGAATTGACGGACGCCAGCCAGATGAAATCCGACCAATCTGGTCAGAGGCGGATTACTTGCCTTCAGCGCATGGATCAGCAGTATTTACCAGGGGTGAGACTCAGTCATTAACCTCAGTAACACTAGGCACTAAGCTGGATGAGCAAATGATTGACGGGGCGATGATCTCCGGATATAATAAATTCATCCTTCACTACAACTTCCCAGGTTTCTCAACAGGAGAAGTAAGACCTAATAGAGGTCCTGGACGAAGAGAAGTAGGACATGGTAACCTTGCTATGAGAGCATTGAAACCGATGATCCCAACAGAAGAGGAAGGAAACCCATACACCTTGCGAGTGGTTTCTGATATCCTTGAATCCAATGGATCGTCATCCATGGCAACTGTGTGTGCTGGAACGATAGCATTGATGGATGCCGGTATCAAATTGAAGCGTCCGGTTTCAGGTATTGCGATGGGTATGATCTCTGATTCAGAGTCAGGTAAATATGCTATCCTTTCAGATATTCTTGGTGATGAAGATCACCTTGGAGATATGGACTTTAAAGTAACAGGTACGACTGAAGGTATCACTGCATGTCAGATGGATATTAAGGTTGACGGACTTTCATACGATGTGCTTGCAGAGGCATTGGAGCAAGCGAAAAAGGGAAGGTTACATATCCTTGGTGAAATGGCGAAGACCATTACAGAGCCAAGAGCTGAGCTTAAGTCTCATGCACCACGAATGGAGCAGCTTCGAATTGATCGAGAGTTGATCGGTGCGGTTATTGGACCTGGTGGAAAGATTATTCAGGAAATTCAGAAAGAATCGGGAGCTACGGTGAACATCGAAGAGGATGATAAAGGTGGAAAAGTAAGCATCTTCGCTGTGGATGGTGATTCATTAAATAACGCATTGGCACGAATCAAAGCGATCGTACAGCAGCCGGAAGTTGGTGAAGTGTATGATGGTAAGGTTAAGTCAATCATGCCATTTGGAGCATTCGTTGAATTCCTTCCTGGAAAAGATGGATTGCTTCATATCTCTGAGATCAAGTGGGAGCGTGTTGAAAACGTATCTGATGTGATGGAAGAGGGTGAGGAGATCAAAGTGAAGTTGATCGACATTGATAAGAAGACAGGTAAGTTTAAGCTTTCAAGAAAAGTATTGCTTCCTCGTCCTCCGAAACCAGAGAAGCAGGAAGAGAAAGCTGAAGGGTAAGCTTCAGGACACTTTTGAATTTTTTATATGCCCAAGTGGCACAAAAGCTAATAAGATGGTGTTCTGATTCGGAACACCATTTTTTTATAATAAGACTAGATAAATAAAGATGTCAACAGAACGAGTAAAAGTATTAATCATAGGATCAGGCCCTGCAGGATTTACTGCTGCAGTTTATGCTGCACGTGCAGGAATGAAGCCAGTTCTTTATCAGGGCGGTCAGCCCGGAGGCCAACTTACAATCACCAATGATGTTGAAAATTATCCGGGTTATCCTGACGGTGTGATGGGTCCTCAGATGATGGTCGATTTTCAGAAACAGGCCGAGCGATTTGGAACAGATGTTCGAAGCGGAATGGTGACGGCAGTTGATTTTAGTGGATGGCCACACAAAGTTACTGTTGATGAAAAAACGGAAATCGAAGCTGAAGCGGTGATTATTTCAACCGGAGCATCTGCAAAATGGCTTGGACTTGAGAGTGAACAGCGACTAAACGGAAAAGGTGTTTCTGCCTGCGCAGTGTGTGATGGCTTTTTCTTTAGAGGTCAGGATGTTGTGATCGTGGGGGCTGGAGATACTGCAGCAGAGGAAGCAAGCTACCTTTCCAAAATTGTAAATAAAGTATACATGCTTGTTCGAAGAGACGAAATGCGAGCTTCTAAGATCATGCAGCAGCGGGTAAAAAATGCGCCGAATATTGAGATTCTTTGGAATACGGAAACCAAAGAAGTATTGGGAGATGAGGAAGTCAATGGCGTTAAAGTTATCAATAACGAAACAGGAGAGGAGCGAGTCCTTGAAGCACAAGGTTTCTTTGTGGCGATCGGGCACAAGCCGAATACAGATATCTTCAAGGGATGGATCGATATGGATGAGCAGGGCTACATTAAAGCTATCCCTGGAACATCTAAAACGAACATTCCGGGTGTATTTGCCACAGGTGATGCGATGGATAAGGTTTATCGTCAGGCGGTAACTGCTGCCGGAACCGGATGTATGGGCGCTTTAGATGCTGAAAAGTGGATCGCAGAGAAGGAGGTTGAGATGCAGGAAGCATAAATTTAGTAGCAAAACGTATAAAAAATGCCTTGCGATAATTCGCAAGGCATTTTTTGTTTACAGGCTATTCTTTTATTCAAAATTTACTTCCAGCGCTGCAATCACTGCTGGATTGTAAGGAGTTAGATCCTGAAGACGATCTGCAAATTGATCGAATAGTGGATCAGGTGACTCGCCTCCCTGAATAAACCCATCTGAATTGAAATAACCGGGAGCTTCTGTATTTTGTAGATAGGCATCTATTTGCTCTTGTGGCAAACCTGGGAATGCCATCTGGATTTGGGCAGTAAAGACATTCTTTAAAGAATTCTCAACCAACAACACTTCTCGGTCGTCTGAATCTACGCTTCCACCCGGAAGCCCAACTTCAGCTACTCCAATACTTCCTTTGTGGATACCGGATGCTACGAACGCCCAGTTGAATCCTAGATCATCAGTGAAGAAAGTAGCGTTTGGATGGTATGAGTTTCCATAAACATCGATTACTTCTCCGGTTTTTCCAACAAACATCTTGAGTGTGCTGATAGAGTAGGGATCTACACTAGGATCTTCGAGTGGCAAATTGTCTATGGTCACAATCATGTGTGCATCATAGTTGGTGCTTTCTTCGGAGTATTCCATTTTGTAAATCGCGTCTCCGGCCTCCGCATCTTTCACCCGATCTAAATTGTAGGGCTTAATGATCGCCACACCTTTAATAACTTCTTTGTTCCAAAATACTTGCATGCCTTTTCCGCCATCGTCATTGCCTTCAGATTCAGCATCGGTAATAGTCAACGAATATTCATAATCCCCCCCTTCATATGTATCCCCTTTGACCACCGTCAGATTTTTCACTCTTCCATCATCGTCACTTTCGTAGGAGAGAAAAAACTCACGATCAATTTCAAATGCAAGTCCGCCTAATATCGCTTCTGTCAGTTCGCCTGCACCTTCACCAATTGCAATAAATAGTGAAAGCAGTTCGTAGATTTCATTTCCATTTAATTCACCTTCAGCAGCACGTCCGGCTTTTCTGCCATTAGCAGCATCAGGATTTGCAAGTGGATCCGGCACATCGATTGAGAAACGTTCCGGTAGGATACTCTCCTGAACAGGAGGTGTGTCAATCGAATCGTCGCATGAAGCAGCAAAAAGTAATAGTGCTACCAGCGAAATCAGGGTCAATAGATTTATCTTTTTCATTGTTTCTTTCGTTTTCATGATTGAAAATTATTTGTGATTTGTATTGATCACACATCTTTCAGGATGTACCCTGGATAATTTTCAATTTTTTTTCAAAATATTTCATAACCCTCAGATAATCAGTTACAATCATTCCACCATGGTTGAGTCTGTATCGACCATTGAAACATAAAAATACCCAACTGCTCCTTCAGAAAGATTAGTTAGTACATTACCTGGGGCGGTATCAAAACCGCCACCACGCCAGTCTACTTCCGAAAGAAATGACCTAAGGAAGTTTTGATGATCCGGAGTAAGTGAATATTTCCGCCGATGTAACGTAGCGCCTTTCGGGAAAGTGAATGGTTCTTTCTCAGGTGCAAACGTTTTGGTAATATCAACCACATCGAGGGTATAGAAAAATGCCTCTCTCACTTGTATTGAACCATCAACTGCCCATTCAGCCCTGATATTGGTCATGGATGGGATTGACTCAGTATGGATATATTCCATTTCACCGGTTTCAGTTTCTTCTACTGTCAAAGGAGGCAATGAGGTACCTACATCCGAAGTAGCGAAAGCATAATACTCTTCTCCATTGTACTGTATATATAATATGTAAACCTTCCCGAATAATGCGACAAGTGCATTGTTTGTATAAGTTCCGGGCCTACTTTCGTCATGAGTAAACAGGTAATTGTTTTTTTCATCATTGATAATAACCAATGCATCCGTCACGGGTGGTGGATCCTGTCCAAGATTGTCGAATGTTAATGATAGCTTGATTTCCTGCGTGCTTCTTTCGTTGGTGATACCGCCATCGACGACCAAAAGGGTATTGTTATCCGTTTTTAATCCCTGATCAGCGATTTCCTCACATTGCCAGCTTAAAAGAATAATAAATATGATCAATGTCTTTTTCATAGGTTAAATGAATAGGATATAGATGGAACAACCTGATAAACAAAACGATGGGTAGACCTAAGCTCTTCAGGATTATTGATTTCGGTCGGTACGACAATTGTGTCATCATCCAGCACGATCTTATTAAAACTTCGAAGCACGGAATTTTTCTGACCATAAAAATTAAAAAATGAAATGGATAGAAAGTGATTGAACTTTCGCTCCACTTTATTGAGACGATAAGACCATCCTAAATCCAGTCGATGATAGGTCGGTAAACGATCATTGTTCTTTTCGGTGTAGATGGGGACCGTTCGGCCGGCATATTGATAGAAAGAGGTGGGGGTGGTGACAGGTGAGCCTGAAAGTATCATGAGGGTACCTGAAAAGCTGGATCGAAGAGATTTTTGGAACAGCGCATTAACAGAAAACTGTACCGGACGATCTGATAAGGCAGCATAAGGCTCTCCATCATTAATACCTTCAATTTCCCTGGTAGACTTTGAAAGCACATACGCTACACTTCCGGTTAGTTTGCCAGCCTGTTTGGAAAGCACTGCTTCAAATCCATATGCCGTTCCTTTTCCGGATCTAATCTCCGCTTCAAAATGTGGATTTAGTAACAGTTCGGCCTGATTGGCATAATCAATTTGATTCTGCATTTTCTTATAATAACCTTCCAGGTTCAATTGCCATTTTTTTTGTTTATGCGTCCAGCCCAGGGATATTTGATCAGCAGTTTGTGGCGCTATATTGACACTTGCAGGAAGCCATACCTCCAGGTTATTGAATGGACTGATGGAGTTACTGATTAGGTTGATGTATTGAGCGGAACGAGCGTAGTTGAAAGCCAGGAAGTTTTTGTCATTCACAATGTAAGTAAGCTTGATCCTGGGTTCCAGATTAGCGTAATCATTGTAGCTGCTCCGATCTTCGTAGGTGGTAGTATCTGTAACCTGATAGTCTTCATCGATGGTATACTCAATAGTCCTTCCGAAATTGGTCCATGTACTTAACCGGAGACCATAGGTTAGTAGCCATCTCGGAGATAGCTGGCGTTCATTGCTGTAGTACAGAGAGAATTCAGTTGCATTGCGCTTCGGCACAAACGGGGCATCAGCATTGCCCTCCAGGTTACCGGGGTTAAAGTTATGGCCACTAAGCTTAAACCCAAATTTGTGCGTGCTTTGAGGGTTTTGATAGAAGGTGAAATCAGTTTTTAAGCTGGCATTGGCAATACGGTTGGACCAAGTCTGACCAGGAGCTGAAATGAGTTTGTATTCATATTTGCTGGAGTAGAACGTAGTATTGGCAAATAGACGGTCACTGAAGGTATGGTTCCAACGGATCGTTCCGGCTATATTTTTCCAGGCCAGCCCTTCGCTATCTATGTATTGGTCATTGCTGGAGAAGATGGAGAGAAAGAGTCGATTGTTATCGTTGAGCTTAAGATTGATTTTTCCAGTAATGTCAAAGAAATAGAATTGATCAAAGTCTTCATTGCTCAAAAAGGCATCTATGTATGACCTTCGACCTGAGAGAAAAAATGAACTCTTTTCTTTCGCAATTGGGCCTTCCAAAGAAAGCTGGGTAGTGACCAGCCCAAGTCGACCATTCATGTGAAAATTTTTCATGTCCCCATCTTTAGTATGGATATCCATCACCGAAGAAATACGACCTCCAAAGTCAGCCCCGGCATTGCCTTTGTATATTTTTATGTCTTTGATGGCCTCCGGCGTAAAAGAGCTAAACAGTCCTAGGAGGTGAGCAGGATTATAGATGGGAGCCTCATCCACCAATATTTGATTTTGATCCCGATTGCCTCCGCGTACATTGAAGAAAGTAGATCCATCATTGAAAAGCTGGATACCAGGCAGGATATCCAGTGATTTGATTACATCCGGTTCACCTAGTACCGATGGCTTTTGCAGAATGGTTGTATTAGAGAGCTGAGTGATGTTGGAGTGCACATGATCTACTGTCTGAACAGAGTCATTAACCGTAACGACCACTTCCTGTAGAAGGGAAGAGCTGAATTCAAGGTTGATATTAAGATTTTGGTTGCTTTGGAGTGTTATCGGCATGGATTGATTCTCATATCCGATGTACGAATACTTCAAGGTATAATTCCCTGCGGGCAGAGTAATTGAATAAAAACCATATGCATTGGCAACCGTGCCAATACCCAGTTCTTCCACAAGGATAGTGGCACCTATCAGCGTTTCACCATCATTCTGATCCAGCACGTATCCACTGATGGTATATTTCTGGTCAACTACTCCATTTTTTGATTTACGAAGGATCAGCTTATTCTCCAGCCAGACATATTCTATACGCAAACCAAAAAATAGCTGATCCAGCACTTCCCTCAACTTTTGATTCCTCGCATTGATACTAACTATTTGATCTGCAGGAATGCTGCGCGTACTATAGGAGAAAGAAATGTCTGTTTTGTCAGAAATAGCATCCAATGCTTCTTCCAGTGTTACATCATTCAGTTGTAAAGTCAGCTCCTGGTCCAGCACGTCCTGACTGATTGCTTGATGTGCCAACAGCAGCATTAAAAGTATGACTATTCCAAACCGAGCAAAAAACATGAAGATATGAAGATCAGCAACCTTGGCCACATATTTCAAATCCTTCGCTGGTTTTTTCAATGGAAAGGTCGAGTGTAGCTTTTAAAACCTCCAGAATGGTGTCTAAAGATTGGTTATCAAAGGACACAGTAACAGGGCACTTACTAATGTTTTCTGACCGCAATTGAATGTTTACCTGATAGGCGTTGGAAAGATTTGTCACCACATTTTCGAGTGAGGTATCGTCAAAAATAAATTGTTTCGTCTTCCATGAAAGATAGTTGGGATCGTCGTTGGTAAGCTTGAACAATTGACCGGTTGCCCGATCAAGGACAGCTTTTTCGTTAGGCCTCAATTCCAAACGATTGCTTCCATATTTAACAGCAACCGAACCGGAAGCCACGATCACTGAAGATGTTGATTCGCCTTCCCGGGATGTTACCGTAAAGGAAGTCCCCAGTACTTCTACTTCGACAGTCGGTGTTTTAATAATAAATGGTTTTGCAGGATTCTTTTCCACTTCAAAGAATGCCTCACCCTTGAGTTCGACTTCTCGCGTATCTGCGTCGGAGAATGCTTTTGGGAAGCTCAATTCACTTGCTGCATTAAGCGTAACGATGGATCCATCCTGAAGTATCTGCTCCTGCATTTGATCTGCAACGAGGCGCTCGATCTTATCATTCTGAGCCCAGAAAAATACAATACCAACAGCCGCAAGCAGCACGATGGATGCAGCAATTCTCAACAAGGAGAATGATTCTTTCTCAGGCTTTCTAATTTCTCCTCTCAGCCGTATCCATTCTACATTGATCTCTTCTTTAGTGATTCCTGCCGCCCTGCCAGTTCCATCCCAAACTTTGGTCAACTCCACGTAGAATTGCCTGTTTGAGTCACTTTCATCAAGTAAAGCGTTTAGCCTGCTTTCATCCTGAGGTGTAGCTTCTCCGGCAAGTTTTCGAGATGCCAGATCAATCAATTCGTTATGGTTTTCAGCGTTTTCCTTCACAGCTTTTATTTATCACACATGAGAGTGTCATAACCCTGTCATAAAATGAATAAAAATGTAAATAATTAAGTAGTCCTTCAATTTTTCGCGCAATAAACGTAAAGCTTTCGACATTTGATCCTCTACGGTTTTCACAGAAATACCCTCTATTTCAGCAATTTCACGGTATTTCTTTCCTTCAAACCTACTCAAAGAAAAGATCCTCCTGGTTTTATCCGGCAGGTTTTCAATCGCTTGCAAAATCCGGGTTTGTAATTCAGTTTCCTCCAGGTAATCCCTGGATTCAATGTAGGCCGGAATAGCTTCACTATCGGTTTGTAGATCATGCTGCACAATCTTCTTACGATCACGGATATAATTGAGACACAGATTATGCACCGATTTGAAGAGGTAAGGTTTTAGAGGTTTGCTCAGATCGATTTCATCCTGCTTTTGCCATAGTTTAAGAAAAGCATTATGCACTATGTCTTTGCTATCATCCGCATCTTGCACGTACTTCCTTGCAAAGGAGCATAGGAAGGGGTAGTGCTCCTTAAAAAGCGCTTCAAAATCCTGCTCAGAGAAGTACATCGGATGAAAATTCCATTGGCTAAGGTGGAAATTTATATTTTTTTAATTAGACATGCATTGAAGCATCTTTAGGTTTAATGCCATTTATCCAAAACACTCACTAGCGGGGTAGGTTATTAAGTATATGTCTAGCGAACCCATCGGCGAACAGGTTTATGAATACCTGGTTGAATCAGGAGAAGAAAGGGCTTGTGATGCGATCTCTGAAGAATCGTGTAAAGAAGCACCGGGAAATTTCCTACTGAATGGACTGAATGGGTTTTGTACGAAACTGGCAGAGCAGATAGCTAGTCCCACGCTGATCATTCCGTATGTCTTTTCCATTTTAGGTGTCCCGTCCTTCTATTCAGGACTACTTGTACCAGTCAAAAATACCGGATCATTGCTTCCGCAATTGATCGTATCAGCGAAGATCAGGGCTTTTCGTTATCGGAAATATTTTTGGGCTGCCGCCGGCTTTTTTCAGGGCATGATGCTTTTATTGATGGGACTTGTTTTCATCAATTTCAAAGCTGGAGTTGTTGGAATATTGGTTGTTTTCTTATTGCTTCTTTTCAGTATGGCCAGTGGGGTTGGGTCCATTTCATTTAAAGATGTGATGGGAAAAACCATCCCTAAAGGAAAAAGAGGACAGTTGCTTTCTTTTCGGGCCACTGGTGGGGGCGTACTAACAATGCTGGCTGGAATCGTGCTTTACTTGTTTATAGGAAAAGACAGCTCGATCGACTCCTTCGTAATGCTTTTTATTGTTGCCGGAGTTTTGTGGATCACCTCGGCAGTACTTTTTGCGCTGATAAATGAGGAGCCGGGGGCTACTTCAGGAGGAAGAACGCCTGTTGAGGAGGCGAAGAAAGGCTGGCAGCTAATACAGCAAGATGATAACTTTAGAAACTTCCTGATCACACGGGCTTTACTTTTATCAATCCCATTGGTTCAGCCATTTTTTATTCTTTATGCTACGCAAAAAATGGACGTGGAGCTTTCCGGATTAGGCTTTTTTGTTATCGCTGCTGGTGTTTCTAATACAATCAGCAGCCCATTCTGGGGCCGATTTTCGGACAAGAGTAGCAAGAAGGTTATGATGGTGAGTGCCGCATTTGCATTACTCATAAGCGGTTATGTGATTGCTTTCGGATTTTTACCTGACACCTGGCAGAATATTTATGCATTTGGTCCCGTCTTTTTTCTAATCATTATTGCATATAGTGGAGCAAGGATGGCAAGAAAGACCTACTTGGTTGATTATGCCCCTTCTGACGAACGTCCACTGTATGTATCCGTAGCGAATACTTTTATGGGAGTGATGACATTATTATCAGGTGTTCTTAGTGTGGTTGCTGGGTTTTTCGGCATTAAAGTGATGATCGCATCGTTGATGTTGTTGATGTTTCTAGCTATTCTATTTGGCTCAAAGCTTAAAGAAACATGATCGAACATTACTTTAATTGTCCATACTGTGGTGCTGAGATCAGTATGCTAGTCGATCCCTCGATCTCGAAGCAGGATTATGTGGAGGACTGTGAGGTGTGCTGCAATCCGATCAGAGTGCAATGCGAATTGGAAGCTGGAGAGGTGGTTTTGTTTGATACAATCTCCATAGAGCAATAGATTCAGGTCTTAGGCTTTCCCTCACTATCAAAGTTTTCTTTTAGATATTTCTCTATTATAAACATAGATCCAACCAACAGGATACACATTATGCAACATGCAGTAATTAGTGCGGTGGCAGGATCAAAAAGCAAGAAAAGAATAATTTGAAGGACGGTTGTTATGATACCTATCCATATCATCAGTTGCAAAGAGTGCTTGTTTGAAGCATCCCATGATTCCTGAGATTTCATTGATCGAGTGGTTCGATAGCCATAAATCCAATTTCTGTTTTTCGGTGGAAAGGCCTTGAAGACCAAGCTCAAGATCAATAGCAGAGGACCGATGGCCAGATTAGCGATAATCAATGCCGTACTCATGTCTAAATTTCAATATCCATTTTTTTTACATAATCGTATCCGATATCAAAGATCTCCTGAGCATGTTTGGTATCCATGATATCGTAATTACACAGATCAGGTGGTTCAATAAATACATCACACATTTTTGTGAGTTCACCATTGCTTGGGTTTACGGCCAGCTGGAACATTCGTGTCGCTACCTGTATGAGATTAGTTAGTTCATCAATTTCCTGTATTGGACTAATACTTACGCCAATCACCTTTTTACAAAGGTCCTTTAGTGGCTTAACCGGTACATTGTCGAAAATGCCTCCATCAGAATAAAGCTTACCATTAAGTTCGACCGGGCTAAAAAGGACAGGGATCGAAGCTGATGCCTGAATGATATCCGCAAGTGGACCCTCCGTAAGGTACTCCGGTTTGCCTTCCAGCATGTTGCTGACACAAATGATCAAAGGAGTCTCAAGGTCTTCTAAGTTTTCAATAGGTATTTTCTTGAGCATCCGTGATTTCATTTTCGCAGAGCTCAATAGGCCGGTCTTCGGAATATTCAGTTCTGAAATAGCCGTAAATCGATATTCCTTGATGATATCGAAAGCTTCCTTCGGAGAATGTCCTGAAGCGATGAATGCTCCGGCAATTGCTCCGGCACTTACGCCGGAAATGACATCTGGTTTGATACCTTTTTCATCCAGCGCCTGCAGTATACCCAGATGCGCAAATCCACGAGCTCCGCCACCTCCAAGTGCGATACCGATATCATGTTTCTTTTCTGATTTAGACATGTGCCTAAATTAGTTAGTTCTAACAAAAAAAGGCATCTCATATCGAGATGCCTTTCAGGTTTATTCAATGATTTACTTATTTCTCAACACCCGGAGCTCTATTCAGATATTCTTCATAAAGCTGCGTATGCCTACTGATCATAGGGATGTTCCATCCATCGATAAACACATAGTTGATTTGTGTCTTGGTCTCGAAAGGATCACCGGTAGCCAAAAATAAGTTAGCCACTTTCCCTTTTTCCAGGGACCCATATTTATCCGCCACACCAAAAATCTCTGCAGGAACAATAGTAACTGCTTTAAGTGCTTCCTCTTTGCCCATGCCATATGTGGCGGCAAATCCTGCATGGTAGGGGAGGTTTCTTGCATTCTCCACTTCATTGGTTCTGATCGCCACTTTTACCCCGGCCTTTTGCATAGCTCCGGCATTGGCATATGGTCGGTCATATCTGTCATAGCTACGTGTTGGGTTGCTTAAAACCGGACCCGTAATCACTGGTACACCAGCTTCAGCAATCTTGTCAGCTACTCTCCAGCCTTCAGAAACTCCGCATAAAATTGCATCTGCGCCTTTCTCTTCAATCCACTCCAATGCAGCTGTGATATCTTTTGATGAATTTACATTGACCAATAGCTTCATTTCACCTCTGACAACCGGAAGCATTGCTTCCATTTCAGGATAATAAGGCTGATCTTTTCCTCCAGTAGCAGAATCAATTTTATGATACTGAATAGCTTTCTCCCAAACTTCATTGAGTTGCTTAAGTGCTTTTTCTGCAGCTTTCTTGATGTCGTCATCAGATCGACGGTCCCACCTTCCTCTTCTTCCAGTTGCTGGGAAGTTTAGAACCACTCCTTTAAACCCTGCATACATCTGATCTGGCGTATAGCCATGCAGATTGATTAATGCAGCTGTTCCCGGGAACAGTCCCCCGGACGGCATGGTTAGTGCAGTGGTGACTCCATTCACCCGCGTCACTGGATGGATAACAGAACTCGGATTTACAGCAGTTAATGCCTGGATGTGAGGAATCACATCTCCAATCTCATTATTATCTCTGGTCCTAGGATCAGAGCTCACCTCAATCAAACCGATTTGTGTTCCCCCATCGATCATTCCCGGATAAATAGTCATTCCGGTACAGTCGATGGTTTTTGCTCCTTGTGGAACTGAAACGCTGGATCCAACGTCGGTGATCATTCCATCAGCAATCACTAAGGTTCCATTTTCAATGGTTCCATTGGTTATTGTTTCAATTTTTGCATTGGTTAATGCAAATGTTCCTGTCTCAGCACTTGGAATCTGGGCAAATGCCAGACATGCCATCATGAGCAGAAACAGTGTTAGTGTATGTTTGAATATTTTCATGATTTTTTATTTCAGATTGAATAAAAATTCGGTGTTCTGCATGCATCGATCGTGATCTTCTTTTTCCCAAAACGTCACATCGATTTTTTCTTCTGGATCAGGATAAATCCGCATGTCAGCAGGATCGTTTTCACGATCGAACCTCACAACACCATCTACGATCGTTACCGTTGGAATTGCATAAATAGATAGAGGATGATTCTTAAAAATCGCCACATCACCTTCTTTCCCTTCTTCCAAAGAACCCACTCTGTCATCAATGCCTAGTTGCTTTGCAGGGTTGATCGTAATCAATGAAAGTGCTTCATCGTCTGTAAGACCTCCGTATTTTTGAGACTTTGCTGCCTCGTGGTACAGGTGACGAATTAGTTCACCAGAATCTGAATTGATTGAAGTCGTTACACCATTTTTAGTAAGAATAGCCGCATTATATGCAGTGCTGTAATACACTTCAAATTTGTATGCCCACCAGTCTGCAAACACAGAGGCACCTGCACCAAATTTTGCTAGTTCAGGAGCAACTTTGAATCCCTCATTGACGTGTTGAAACACCAATTTATCCACTCCAAAATCTTTACATACCTGCATCAGCATGTAGATTTCATCAGCTCTGTAGGAGTGGCAGTGGATGATAATATTGCCTTTTAGAATATCAGCCAGCGTCTCAAGTCTCAGGTCATACTGAGGTGCTTTTCCTTTGAATCGCTTATTGTTTTTATTCTTGTTGTACTCATTCCAAGCTTCCATGTATTCTTTGGCTTCCTGAAAGGAGCTTCGAATGACATGTTCTACACCCATTCGTGTTCTTGGCAAGATGCCATTACCACTTCCATGCACACGCGTTGGATTTTCACCGAGCGCAAACTTGATGGTACGTGGAGCTCCTGCCATTCGCATTTTATCCGGATCGATCTCACCATAGCGAAATTTCACCGTTTCGCACTGACCACCTATGGCATTTGCTGATCCGTGCATGGAGTGAGCTGCGGTAACTCCACCGGCTAATGCCTGATAAATCCCAACATCTAATGGGTCTAGCGCATCTCCAACCCATACTTCAGCAGTAACAGGATTAGTTGCCTCATTCACTGCGTCCAGGGCCAGGTGAGAGTGGGCATCAATGATGCCTGGCATAACAAACATCCCATCTGCATCGATGGTTTTTGCTCCACTTGGAGCGCTTAATCCTTGTCCAATTTTAGAGACTTTGCCGTCTCTAATGAGAACATCCGTGTTTTCAAGTGTGCCATTCGTAACAGTCAAAACGGTTCCGTTTTTGATTAGCACATTGCCTTTTTCCTGCGCTGTTACGAATGTAACACAGCAGAATATCGCAATGATTAGTTGTATTCGTTTCATTCTTTTTCTGTTTTTAGTCTTCTGCTTACTGTTTGCAACATTTTGTTCCTTCCATTGGGAAACTTCCAAAAGCCGCAACAGATAAGGTGCCTTCAAATGTGTCGCCATCGATATCCATACTAATGTCGACTGTGATTTCTTCGCCCATGTTTAGTTTGAAAGAGAAAGAAACATTGCTTCCATCGACTGTCACGTTTTCGATATCATTAGTACTTCCATTGAAGCTGACTGTAATTGTTCCGCTATAATCACCAGGTGTTCCCTTGATAGTAATTACTCCACTGCCATTTCCTTGTGGTGTCTCTGTGGTGTAGTTCCATACTCCGGCAGCATCTACCGTCTCATCACCGTTACTCTTTTTCTTTTTCTTTTTCTTCGCCTCGTACTCATACTTTACTCCATCTACGAATACGAATCGTACATTGGAATCTTTTGTGAAGAACGCTGTATCTGTAACAATAAGGTTGGCCATTTTACCACTCTCGATTGTTCCCATCAAATTGGAAACTCCAAGAATACTTGCAGGCTCTGTGGTAAGAGCAGCGAGCGCATGATTTTCCGAAAGACCGTTTTCAATTACTTTCAAGAGGTTGGTTTTAAAGTCTTTGGACTTCACCTCCATAGTGGAAAAACCAAATTTGATTCCATTACTTCGAAATTTACCTGCCTGTGTATAATAGTTTTTGATCATGGCATTTTGTCTTTCCTTTAGTGCCATTTCTTCCAGTTCAGATTCGGTCGGTTCTTTTTCCTCCTTTTCTTCGTCGCTATCTTCTTTTTCTTCTTCCTCTTTCTTCTCCTCTTCTTTCCATTCCGGAAGATCTAGCGAAAGAAAGACTGGAGCACCAGTGGATTTGATTGTTGGAATCGCATCCCAACCTTGTTTCACCTCACCGAGCATCATCTTGAATCCAAGATCTTTTTGAAGAGCAATTACCCGCATGATATCTTTGACTCCTTCGGCTTTAAAGGCAACTGTCATTTGTTTTGAAACTACCGGGTAAAGTGCCTGGAGGGTTGCATCCGTAGCAGGACGCTCCATTCCATTTGGACTGTTATTGTATTTGCTTTCATAGTCTCGAGCCTGACTTGCCTTTCTGTAAAGATCCCGGTATTTAGCCATCACTCCGATTACCGTGTTTGGATAAACTCCACCAGCTCCCGAAAGCTGGGAAAACATAGAAGTCTGATCTCGCACAACCATGCTTTCACTGTCTTTTCCTCCAAGAAGAATAATTGTTCCTGATCCCGGTAGCATTCCATCGTGAGGTACGCTATGAGAAGCAGTGAATCCAAGTTTTCGAAAATCTTCAACGGATTTATCATTAGATTTAAGCATCTCTCGCGCAGACTTGCCCGGAGTGATGCCAGCTCGCTCATAAGTAGGGTTCCCGGTAAGCTTCCGGTCGTCATTTTGATCCTCCTCTTTTGGTTTTTCAACGCCAATATTCGATAGTCCGCTGATGAATCCGGCATAAACATACATTGAATCAGCATCTACCACCCAGGCATCTGCCGGGACAGCTATGCTTGATCCTACTGCTTTTATGATTCCGTTTTCAATCAGGATCGTACCATTCTGGATGGTTTTTCCTGGTGCCTGTACAATAGTTGCATTTTTAATTGCGTACTTATTGGTTACAGGCTTCAGGTCACTGTCCTGGGCCAATCCAATCAAGGGTATAACCCCAATTAGAAATAGCATACAGACAGACCTGATAAGGCTGTCACATTTTTGCATAGGTTATTACTTTAGGTTTGAATTAAAATAGACATGGAAGTTAGGAAATTATTAATCAGTGAAAACCAATATTATACGAATGGTGTTTCTTTGTCGCATACGGAAAATTGACTGATCATGAAACTTGATATACTGGCCATAGTTGCCCACCCGGATGATGTGGAGCTTTCTTTTGGAGGTACACTTCTTACGCATCAAATGCAGGGATATAAAACAGGTATTCTTGACTTGACAAAAGGGGAGTTAGGAACCAGAGGAACACCTGAAATTAGGGCCCGGGAAGCAAAAGATGCCGCAGAGATATTAAAGCTTTCTGTGCGTGAAAATCTGGGATTGGATGATGGGTTTTTTGAGAATAATAAAGAGAATCAAATCAAGATTGCTGAACAAATCAGGCGTTTTCAACCTCGCATTGTTATTACTAATTCTATTTATGATCGTCATCCAGACCACACGCGTGGTGCTCAATTGGTAGAAACGTCTTGTTTCATTGCCGGACTAAAAGCGGTAGTAACAACATGGGAGGGAGCGAATCAAGACTTTTACCGTCCGGAGAAGCTCTACTTTTCCATACAAAGCACTGCACACGAACCGGACCTCCTTGTAGATGTTTCAAATGTCATGGAGGAAAGAAGGGCTGCTATTAATGCGTTTAAATCGCAGTTTCATGATCCCAAAAGTAAAGAACCTGAAACCTTCATAAGTTCTGAAGGATTTATGACCATGCTTGAATCAAGAGCACGAGAGTGGGGTCAACGCATCGGGGTAGAGTATGCCGAAGGCTTCAAGGTGAAGCACTTTATGGGGGTAAGGGATTTGTTTGATTTGGTATAGTTTAGGCTAAGAAAACCTTATTTGAGCATCTTATCTGATTTCTTGGCTGGATAGAATTCACGCATTTGCCCAGTGATTTTGTTCGTTCCTTCTAAGTAAATAAGCGTCAATGGAGCATTCGATTCATATTCTGCCACATCTTTCCATTTTGGTACGCTTAAACTCTTAATACTGCTGGCGCTTACGGGCAGGTAGTTGATATCACATTTTACCGGAGTATCCAGTATTTTATTCCACGATTCCATTTGAAGGTTCTGAGAGCTAAAGCTTTGAGCTTTGTTTGAAATAGACGAACACTTTATTTCACCTTTGGTCCGAGCGAAATTGACAAATGCCACTTTGGTTTGATCTTTCAAAACAAGAGGTGTGCGACTAATGAAAAACTTATCATCCATATTCCTTTGGCACGTTAGGATTTCAAGTTTTCCATTTTCGTTTCTCAGACTTGCTCCAAATCTCATTCCTGGTCGGTTCGCAAGAAGTTCTCCGGCTTGTTTAATTCTCGGTGCACCGATTTCTACTACTTGACTGTAAATCACACGTTGTGCCACTGGTGTCCCATTCGGTTCGACAAGCTTGAATAAATAAATTTCATCACCCGAAATCTCCCATTTTGAGAGATTTGGAAGGTTTTCGGTTACATCATAATATAAACCCCAGATAGAGTTGTCTGATGCGGTGATCAGGTTGAGGCCTGCCCCAGATCCAAATCGATTGTATTTTGCAATTGGTTCTTTAATCCAAGAATTGATATTTTGATCTTTAGTTTTATAGATAACCACTCTTCCATTCTCAGCGTCCTGATCCATTAGTAAGTACCAGCATTTCATCTGATCGCTGTATGTAAGTCCGGCACCTCCAGAGTTTACACTGTCCTGTACCACTCGTGCCGCCTCAATCGAGCAATAGGGATCTTTTTCTAAATCAAAAATTAAGGCCATTGATTTTGATTCTCTCTTTGTACCCAGAGCAGCCTGGCTCAAGCCGTATTCTGCTTCAATAGCAATCGTTAGGTACTTACCTGTGATCTGGATGGAGCAGGGATGAGCATAGCCTTTCTCCAATTCTTTAATTTTTCCCTGCTTGGTTTTAGTGTTATAAATCCAAAGCTTAGAAGCGAGAGAGCTGGTTTTTGATGAGGGAATTTTTCCTCCTGTTTTATCGCCTGTACTGAAAGCAACATAGATATAATCTTTGTACTGGGCTACCGCTTGTGCGTGCCAACCACCAATGATGGCTCCAACATTCAGACCGGTTCCATTCAATGTTTCTCTAGCTGATGGAGAACTGGCAAATGATTTTAGAAATCTTGGTTGATCGCCTTTGAGTAGCTCAACCTCAACTTTGGGTGACTGGGAAAAGATAGATAGCGTAAGGAGAGTAAAAGAAAAGAAATGAATAATTCGCGTGATCATACTTGTAGTTTAAGAGAGATTTATCCTGAAATTAGGCTTTGTTTCATTGATCTCCAACCCATGTCTTTACATTAATTTCTATCAAACATTTGGGAAATAGGTGTGTTAGATTGATTTAACCTAACTTTCTTCAAAGCAACGTTTGGCTCGTGAATTATTTATCGTTCTTTTCTTATTTAGCCCTTTCAATATTGTCTTATTTTAGTGTGGCTCAAGTGGAAAAGGATAAGAAATGGCTTGAGTTGGAAGCTGTCTATTCGGCGCTTCCCTGGTACAATGCATCCGGAGGATTGGAGACTGGTTTTGTCTACATGGATAATGCAGACATCACTGCCAAAATCAATTTTGATCAGGTTTTCAAACTAAAAGATAATCTCTCTCTTTTTATCTATGGTTTAGGTAATAATGGTGATCGTGCAACGGATCTTATGGGGGATTTTCAAGTGGCCAGCAATATTGAAGCGGTGAAGGCATGGCGATTGTTTGAGTTTTGGGTTCAGCAAAACTTCATTGATGATCGAATTTCTGTGTTGGTTGGGCTATATGATTTAAACTCCGAATTTGATGTGTTAAGACCGGGTACCTTGTTCATAAATAGTTCATTCGGGATAGGAGCAGAGTACGCCCAAAGTGGACAGAATGGGCCATCTATTTTTCCTATTTCATCATTTGGGGTTCGGCTGGCATCTTTCGTTGGTGGACGAACAAGGATAAGGATAGCTGTATTAGATGCTGTCCCTGGTGATCCTGCCCGGCTGGAGAGCAACGAAATTGAGCTGAGATCAGATGAAGGAGCACTCATCGCAGGAGAATTGTCCATTTATATTGGTGCTGGTTTTAGTGAAGAGAGTCAAACCATCGAGCGATCGTATGTTACTCGGAGAAGAAAAGTAGGTCGTGAACATGAGGTCTATAAGAATGATAAAATCAACATTGGTGGGTGGTACTACACCAGTGAATTTGAGCAAATCAATGGTCAAGACCCTGCAAGCGGAAACTTCGGCATATACCTGGGTAGTCAAAAGTATTTTCCGATAGGGGAGAATGAAGATTTTATAGCCCTATTTGCCAGATATGGAATAGCTAATAACAAGTTCAACAGATTTGGATCAGCATTATCCGGTGGTTTGTTGGTGAGTAACCCAATCACCAGCATTGATGACAATTTCGGATTAGCATTTTCATTAGGATTCAACGGATCAGCGTTTCAGGAAATTCAAAATAGTAACGAAACCACTGAGACAGTAATCGAATTCACGTATTCATTACCTCTTGCCTCATGGCTTTTACTCCAGCCGGATGTCCAATATGTAATTAATCCATCAACACGACTAGAGCTAAATAATGCGCTTTCGTTTGCGCTGCTGGCTCAGCTTTCATTTTCATATTGACGATAATTCTTTAAGTATGAATCTTTATTGGGAAAGCTTTAAAAAGCATAGTGCCTTTGCTTATTGCACCTATTTTGGGAAGTTTGGAATCAATCAATATATCTATTTCATTGTCAAGTTTACTTTTTTTAATAAACTCCAAAAATTCTGACTTGATCGCAATTTTATTTCTATGCAGATTCACTATTCTATCAAGTTTTTCTTGATCAGTTTTTTGATAGTCATGTCCATATTTATTTAGATAATCAATTGCAAGAAAATGGAAGCATCTAAGTGCATTTAGGCTTGGGTCAGTAATAGAGTTTTTAATATTTGTAAAGTATTCTATTAATACTTTCATCTTGTCATAACTAGATAAAAGGACTTTTTTAAATTCATCAAAATCCATTACTTCACCGCGATCATTAATTATCCATTTGGAGTAGGTAACGAGATCATTCTTAAAAAAATGATTCTTATTGTGATCTGGGTTGTAATTCAGACTTTTGAAGAGGTCAATATCAGTGAAGATATCCTTAAAAGTTTTTATGTATTTTAAAAATTTTATGTCTTGAGGATCAGCATTCGTTGTGTCAATATTAACTGCATCTTTTTCGACTTTGAGTGTCCAATAGAGAAATTCTAAAAACCTATAAATGAAGCTATTTATATAGTACTGATTTTTATCACCCCATTCACCTTCTGAAATAGAATGTTTTTTTCTATCAATGTTTTGAACAAAATTCCAAATTCTGTGAGACAGAGATTCAACTGCATTTATGTGATGCATTTTATTCTTAGATAGGTCTTCTTTAAGCTTCTTTCTTTGTTCGAATTTAAATTCTTGGTCAAGTCGATAGTTTAACGAAAGTTTTTCATACCATATTTTACCTTTTATTGTCAAGAAGATAGAGGTGAATGAAATGAGTCCAGAAATTAATGCGGCCTGAATCTTTACATCTAGTGAATTCCAAAAATCAAACATATATTGATCAGTTTTATGACAGGAAAACCAAAAGTAGTGCTTATAATTACTTTTTTGTTACTTGACGATCCAAGTATCTCAGCTGAATCAATAAAGATTCCTTGGTTCCTTTCAGGAAAAAATGCTTTTGCCTGAGCCACTCTAGTGCCTCTTCCAGCTCCACATTCTGGTAAAATTCATCCCTGCAGAAATGGACAAACTTCAAGATTTTAAATGCATCAAACCAATGAAAAAAGCGCTTTCGAAACTGTTCCAATGAACTCACCTGATTTTTTATATCAGCAATTTGCTCTTGCCAGTTGTCTCCTAAAAATGTTTTGATCGTCATGGGTATTTTCCACTCTTCTTCGTTCCAGAACCCATCTACTTTATCAAAAAATAGCTTCAGGTCCTCGAATGTGTTTGGGTGATAGACGTGGTATTTTTCATCTTCATTAAGGATGTCATTGACGGCTTTACCGGTCCCGAATGGAACCCGATCAGAAACCCGATCTGAGGGGCGAATGGTGGTGGTATTGATCTCCACAAATCCACCATGAGGAATGGTCTTATTAAGAAAGTAAAAGTCTTCTCCAGCTTTACGGGTATTCATTCCACCAACCTTTTCATACATAGAAGACCGAACCGTAATGCAGGAACCTAATGTCTGATGGGCGTAAGGGAAACGAGCAAATCGTAGCGCATCAATGTAATATCGTAGATAAAGCTCATAGTCCACAATGGCTTGGTGATTCTCCCGATGGAGGCTGTGCTTGTAAAAAATAATTCCAGATTGAGTTTCCGGATTTTGATAGGCCTTTTCAATTTCTTCAAGGTAATTGGCATCACATCGACAGTCTGCATCGTAGCAAACAATCGGACCATCCTTTCCTGCTTTTTTATAAAGACGCACCGCCTCATCCATGCCTATCTTTCGAGCCAGACCCACACCGGCTTTTTTCTGTGGTAGTTTCTTTTGGGTCACCAAAACAGGATAGTCACACTGAAAAGACTGAAGATCCCGCATGGTTTGTTCATTGGCTTTTCTGATTTCATTGGATGCTTCTTCAGGCTCATTCAGCACCACAATAACCAGTAATTTACCCGGTGGGTAGTTGCAGCTGCTGAGGGATTCAAGCGCACCTGTTAAGTCTGGTTCTTTAAAACACGGAATGACCACAATCAAAGAAAGTTCCTGTGGTGGCTGATAATCAGGGAAACACTCATGTGGCCAGGCGTATCGCTCCAGGTAGGTTGACATCAGGGAGCCAGGCGGTTTGATTTCCAGGATCCATTTTCATCCTGTTCAAAAAAGAATCGATCATGCAAGCGGCTTTTGCGGCCCTGCCAAAATTCGAAGGTGTTGGGAATGATTCGGTATCCCCCCCAATTATCAGGCAAGGGGATTTTTCCCTCTTTGAATTTCCTCTTCATCTGCTCTAATTTGGCCTCCAATACACTTCGCGAGGATATCACTTCACTTTGATTAGACACCCATGCACCCAGCTGGCTTCCTTTCGGTCGAGAGAGAAAGTATTTCAACGACTGTTTGGTTGAAATCTTTTCGACCCGCCCTGTTATGGCCACTTGTCGTTCCAGTGAATACCATGGAAACAAGACAGAAACCTGAGGGTTTTCGTTGATTTGCCTGGATTTTCTGCTTTCATAGTTGGTATAGAAAACAAATCCATCGGTACCGAATGTCTTTAGTAGAACGGTGCGTTGAAATGGTTGCCTGTCTTGATTTACGGTAGAAAGCACCATAGCAGTTGGTTCTACTATTTCACTTTTTAATGCCTCATTAAACCACTTTTCAAATTGCTCAAAAGGATCTTTCAGGATGGTGTCTTCATCCAGTTTTGCCTGGGTGTACTCTTTGCGGATAGAGGCAATGTCTTCTCTCATGTTCAGGTTTCCATTTACTTTTGAAACTCAACAATAGCGAAGGTAAAAAGGTTAAAACCAAAATGCGATGAAGTTTAGAATAGACTTGACAGTAGAATCAAAAAACGAATGGGTGGAGACTGTATTGAATGATTTTGATGCCTTCCTGCAAGATCATGCGGACTGTGAAAGAAAGGCTTCAGGAATGGCCTTAAGCCTGGTGGCCAAGTATCCGAATAGGACAGAGATCATACCGGAGTTAATCGACACTTCAGTAGAAGAACTAGAGCACTTCAGAGACGTATATGAAATCATGGAAAAACGAGGCATCCAATTGAATCATGAGATACCCAAAGACATGTACATTCAGAAGCTGTTAAAAATTTGCAGAGATGGAAGAGAAGAGCGGTTTATGGATCGATTGCTATTAGCTTCTTTGGTTGAAACACGTGGAGCTGAACGCTTCAGGCTGGTATATGAAGCACTAGAAGATGGTGAGCTAAAGCAGTTTTACCATCGCTTGTGGGCATCAGAAGCCAGACACGGTGAAGTGTTTGTAAGAATGGCGCTCAATTATTTTGAAGAAGATGAGGTTTACAATAGATTGGAGGAAATGAAACAAAAAGAAGGAGTGATTTTGAATGAGCTCCCGATAAGACCAGCTTTACATTAATGGATTTTTTTTCATCAGATAAAATCGTTGAACCGCAAAAAGGAGATTTATTGATCTCTGAGCCCTACTTGCCAGATCCCAATTTCGACCGAACAGTGGTGTTTCTTTGTGAACACGATGAGAACGGGACGTTTGGATTTGTACTCAATAAGGCTGCTAATATTGCCCTTAGTGAACTCGTGGATGAGGTTGGAGACTATCCTGGGAAGGTTTTTATGGGAGGTCCGGTGGAAAAAGACACGCTTCATTTTATTCATCGAGAACCCAAACTCATTGAGTCTTCAAGAGAGGTAGTAAAGGGCGTTTACTGGGGTGGAGACTTCAACAAACTAACAGAAATGACCAACACCCGAGCCATCCAGACTGAGGATGTTCGTTTTTTTATAGGGTATTCCGGATGGGCTTCAGGTCAGCTCATGGACGAAATGCGAGCCAAATCCTGGATCGTGCTCAAAAATACCACGCCTGAAATGATTTTTGACTGGGACAACCAAGACCTATGGAAAGCGTGTCTACAAACCATGGGTGGAAAATTCCGGCTCATATCTAACTATCCAAAAGATCCCCGATTGAATTAGGGTATTTGGTTAGCTTTGTGTCATAAGAGAAATAGTAACCGGTTCCAATAATGGATAACGAGAAATTGCAGGACGTTTCAAACGAAACTAAAAACGAAACGCCTGAGGAAGTTCAGAATCAAGCTGAATTACGAGATGAAAATCAACCTGAAGTAGAAGAGGAGAAAACGGATGGTGACGTAGCGGCTGAGCAACCTCAGGAAGAAGTAGAAGATAAGCAGCCACAGGAAGAGGCGCGTGCTGAGGAAAAGCAGGTGGAAGAAAAGCCAGAACCAGCGGAGAAAGAGAAGAAGGAAGAAGCCTCAGATACAGAATCTGAAGAAGAAGATTCTCATGATGAGGAGGAAGAAGAATTGGATTTTGAGCACGCCGACAAAGAGGAGCTGGTAGCAAAAATCCGTGAAATCAAAAACGAAGAGAATATCCGGTCCCTCGATCGGGTACTGAAAGCGATCAAACCACGATTTGATGAGCTATATGAAGTCTCGAAGAATGAGGCCCTCCAGAAGTTTGTTACTGATGGAAATGAGGCAGATGCCTTTGAGTACCATGGTGATGAGCTGGATAAGGAATTCATAACCCTCTATGGTCAACTAAAAAGCAAGCGAAACAAGCATTACAAAGACCTTGAGAATCAGAAAGAAGACAATCTCAAGAAAAAAGAGCGAATCCTTGAGCAGCTTCGCGAAATAGTAGATGGTGAAGAATCTGCTGAAAGTATCAACGGCGTTCGGGAACTGCAGTCCGAATGGAAGAAGGTAGGCCCGGTTCCAGGAGCGATGAATAAGACGCTTTGGGCAAATTACAATGCGCTACTTGATAGATACTACGACAACAGAAGTATCTACTTTGAGCTGAAAGACCTGGATCGTAAGAAGAACATGAAGCTTAAAGAAGAGCTTTGTGAAAAGGCTGAGGCGCTTGCATCGATGGAAGATTTAAAAACGGCCATCATACAGTTAAACGACCTTCATGAAGAGTATAAACACATTGGGCCCGTACCTAAGGAAAATCAGGAGCCTTTGTGGCAGAGGTTCAAAGCTGCCTCTGACTCCATTTATGCGAAACGAAAAGAGCATTTTGAACACCTGAAAGAGGAGTTTGAAAAGAACCTGGTGAAAAAGCAGGAACTGATAAATGAGGTGGAAGGATTTATCAAATTCACCTCCGATCGTATCACTGAGTGGAATGGTAAGACCAAGGAAATCCTTGATATCCAGAAAAGATGGGAGGCCATAGGTGGCGTACCAAGAGAAAAAGCAAAAGCGATTAATAAAGCATTCTGGGGATCTTTCAAGGGATTCTTTGCGAATAAGAATCAGTTCTTCAAAGAGCTGGAATCGAAGCGAGAAGAGAATTTGCAGAAAAAGCAAGAGTTGATTGAAAAGGCGGAGGCACTAAAGGATAGTGATGATTGGAACTCAACAGCAGACAAGCTCAAACACTTGCAAACAGTGTGGAAAGATGTAGGGCCTGTGCCAGAAAAGGTAAGGAATGAAACCTACAAGAAATTCAAGACTGCTTGTGACCACTTCTTCAACAGGAGAAGGGAGCAAAATCAAGAGCAATTCAAAGCTTATGAGGACAACCTTAAGCTGAAGCAGCAGGTGTGTGACCAATTGGAGCAGGAGGGAACTAAGGAGGATCCCGATCTGGATACACTGTATGATTTAGTCGATAATTATACTTCTATCGGATTTGTGCCAAAAAATGCGATCAAGAAGATCAGGAATCGATTTGATTCGGTGAAGGAGAAGATCCTTTCTAATAAAAGCATCCACGAAGATGACCGGACGGACTTAAGAAATCATATTCAGATGGGTCGATTGAAGAATACTCCCGGTGGTGAGCGTAAGCTTCATCGTAAAGAGCATTCTATTAAACGTAAGATTTCTACTATCGAAAATGATATAGCCACCTGGAATACCAACATGGAATTCTTCGCTGATTCAGCTACAGCTGACAAGCTGAAAGCAGAGATGCAGGAGAAGATAGAAAAGGCAGAAAGCGAGTTGGAAGACCTTAGGTCACAACTTGCTGCAATTTCTGCACAAAATTGAAAAATAGATTTGTGAAATAGCCGGACCCTGCTATTTTTGCAAACCGTTTTGAACGCCTCAAAAGTGAGGAGCGAAATAAGTTGAAAAAACTGCCTCCATAGCTCAGCTGGCCAGAGCAACTGACTTGTAATCAGTAGGTCGTTGGTTCGAATCCGACTGGGGGCTCCACAAACCCACTCAAACGAGTGGGTTTTTTTGTGTCTTTACACGGATGAGAACCAACGACCTGTTTAGGTGAACAATCAGGTTCGAAATGCGAAGCATTCACGAGGGGCTGTGTGGCATGGAGGAGGGTATGAGTAATCCGACGCGGACGGCTAGTCTGGGGGCTCTTCAAACCCTGACAGATTTATCTCGTCAGGGTTTTTTTATGTTTTTTTTGGATGAGGTCCAACGTCCTTTGTAGGAGCATTTGGTTCAAAACTACCTATGAAGCAGTTGATGTGAGACGGAGTAATATGAAGGTAAGAACACCTATACAGTGTGCTAAAAACGATCTCCTTCTAACTTTAATTTATGTTGTTTGATTTTATTTCTCAGAGTCTGTGCCTGTTGTAGTAGTTGTCTTTCAAATATTTCAATTTTTTCTATGAGTGTTAGATCGCTCTCATGCACTGCCAATAACGGGTCTATAGGTTTTCTTTCCTTCTCCACAATTTTTACTGGTTGATTGATAATTAGATGTGAAGGTAACTATCGCATGTATCCACTTCATTATCGATGTATTAAACAACCTTGAAGATTCCTTGTAGCACATTTATAAAACATCATCGGTGAGGTTCTCAACCTCTGAATCTTTAGTAATTATTGCCTATGGAAGAATTTAACCTACATAAAAAAGGGCCGAACAAAATGTTCAGGCCCTTTCAACTACTACTACCTAATCAACCAAAATAATTATCTTCCACCTCCTCTCTGAGGTCGTGGAGCGTTTTTAAATTCACTCTCGGTTATATACCCATCGCTATTACTATCAATTTTTGAAAAGTCATTTGCTAAGCGTCCTTTTATCTCGCTTTTTGCAAGTTTGCCATCTTTGTTGGTGTCCATCTCAGTCAAAAGCTGTGAATAACTGGGAGTCCCTTGTTGTCGTCCTCTTTGACTAGTAGACTCCTGATTGTTGTTTTCTTTCTGCTTGTTCTGTGAAGCACATCCGATCATGGCAAATGATATGACTGCTACTGCGATTAATTTAATTGTCTTTTTCATGTCCTTTTATTTTCTAGTTTAGACGTATCCCTCTTTCGAATCCCTCGTTCACATTTATTTTTTCGGAAGTATTTTTATTGATTCCTTACGAGGGATTGAATTCGTTTTGGAGTCTAAAGAGGAAATCAACATTCAATTAAAATGAAAGCACTTCAAAACAGCATGTTAATCCTCTTTCTTGGTATTTCAATTTCTATGCTTGCACAACCTCCTGGAGGTGGACGGGGAGGAAGGCCTGGCGGTGGTCCGGAGCAGATGATCGAGCGGGAAAAACAAACGCTTTATAGCAAAGTCGAAGACCTTACAGATGATCAAAAATTGTTGCTCGATGGCATCTATGCAGAGTTCGCAGTGACACTTCAGGAGTCCATGGAAGAGATGCGCCAGAGTACTGACAGAGAAAGTCGAAGAGAGAAAATGGAGGCGCTGAGAAAGGAAAAAGATGAATTGATCGCTGATGTGTTGAATGAAGATCAGTTTAAAATCTACGAGAGTATCAGCCGAACCAGAAGGGAGCGGAGAGATGATGATGACGGGAAAAATTAAGTTGATATGAGAGTAATTTCATTTACAATCCTCACTTTTTTATTCAATTCATACATTGCTTTTACTCAGGAACAAGAACTATCTGTATCCGGTGCAGTAGTGGATGCTTCAGATAAATCTCCACTCATCGGTGCGACTGTCCTGATGGTAAATATCAAAGATTCCACCCGGTCAAAATTTGCCGTTGCTGATGGCGATGGAAGGTTTAGTGTCTCCAACCTTGAGCGTGCATTTTATCGATTGAGAATATCGAATGTAGGTTATACATCATATACTAAACTCTTAAGAGTTACTATGTCGGACCAATCACTGGGCACTATATCCCTGGAGCCTGAGATAACTAATTTAGATGAAGTGGTAGTGGAAGGAGAAGTAATCGCTGTACAGCAAATAGGGGACACTACCCAATACAATGCGCTTGCCTATAAAACCAATCCGGATGCTTCAGCTAAAGACCTGGTTAGCAAAATGCCTGGAATAGTTGTGGATAGTGATGGTGTAAGTGCCAATGGTGAAAGCATAGAGCAAGTACTGCTGGATGGGAAGCGATTTTTCGGACAGGATCCACTGCTTTCTCTTAATACGATTCCTGCAGATATCGTTGATAAAGTGCAGGTCTACGATGAGGAAAGTGACCAGGCCCAGTTTACCGGATTTGATGACGGTAATACCACCTGGACAATGAATGTGGTGACCAAAGAAGACAAACGAAACGGTCAATTTGGAAAAATCTACGCTGGGTACGGTGAAAATGAGTTGTACAAAGCAGGTGCTACGATCAATTCTTTCAACGAAGATCAACGGCTCACCTTTCTGGGCATGACCAACAACATCAACCAGCAGAACTTCGGTAGTGAAGATCTGATAGGTGTAAGTGGTGGAGGCGGTCGAGGTGGTTTTCGTGGAGGTGGAAATCAGGCGTTCATTACTGGCACACAAGATGGAATTACCCGAACCAATTCAGTAGGATTAAACCTTACGGATGATTGGGGCAGTAATACCTCTTTTGAAGGAAGTTATTTCTTTAATCAGACACGAAATAATAATGATCAACTGCTCAATCGTGAATCGTTTTTAAGTGGAGGTACGCAATATTATTCGGAGAATCTCCAGTCTGTCACAGACAATTCCAACCATCGCCTGAACTTAAGAGCCAATCACAAAATTGATGATAATAACAACCTGTTGGTACGGTCTTTCTTCAGCTATCAAGACAATGAGAGTACGGAAGTAACACTTGGTGAAACCACTAATCAAAGTGGAGAATTGCTTAACGAAACATTCAATAATTACTCAAGTTCGAATACATCATTCAACTTTAGTAACAATCTTATTTTCCAACATAAATTCAGTAAGATTGGCAGGACGTTATCTTTTGACCTCAACACACAAATCAATCCAACAAAAAGAGAGAACTTGTACGAGGATCTTTCACTTGATTCGCTTATTGAGTATAACACGGATGAGGCACAATACTCTCTGGGCTCAAGGATTACATATACAGAACCTGTCGGTACTACAGGTCAAGTGTCGATGAGTTACGAACTGAGCAATGCACTGAGGAAATCAGATAAGGAAACGTTTGTAATCACCGAAGCAACCGGAGCTGAAACCTTTAGCGAAGAGTTATCTAACAACTTTGAAAGTAGATACACGAAACATCTTCCCGGGATCCGTTATTCTAACAATAAGTTCGGGAACATCTTTGATGTATCTCTGATGTATCAATATGCTACGTTGGATAATGAACAGATTTTACCTATGGCAGAAAATTCTAATCGGAGCTTTAGCAATTTCCTTCCTTCGATATTAGGCAGGATCGATTTAGGAGAGAGCGGTAATTTTTTCGCCAGATATTCAACCTCAACGACTGAGCCTTCTGCCAGCCAGCTACAAAATGTAATTGACAATAGCAATCCGCTTTTCCTTTCGGTGGGAAATCCAGATCTTAATCAAATCTATACTCACTCGCTGCAAATGGGTCTTCAGAAAAACTTCTTTGACTCGAACGCTACCCTTGCTAATAGAACCAGTATAGCGACAAGTAGTGATTATATAGGCAACAGCACTACTATAATCCAGGCAGACTCGGTCACTTCAGGAGGTATCTCTTTGGTGGAGGGAGCTCAATTAACCACACCGGTTAATCTCGATGGTTATTGGTCGATTCGCAATAATACGACCTACGGAATATTGATCTCGCCCATTAAGAATAACTTGAATGTATCTGTCGGGGTGAGCTATACACGGCTTCCAGGTATTACAAATGATGTACTTAACATTGCGAAAACTTATTCAGCTGACGTAAAGGTTGGCTTGGTGAGTAATATCAGTGAGAATATTGACTACAATTTGTATTATCAGCTATCGGGTAGCAGGGTTTATAATTCCATTCAGTCAGAATCAAATAGTCAATACTATACGCAGACTGTTGGATCTACGATTAATTTGATTTTTCCAAAGGGGTTTGTTTTTCGAAATGAAACCCTGTTTCAGAAGTATAATGGTGTGAATGATTCGTTTAATACGCAGTATACCCTGTGGAATATGGGGGTTGCCAAGAAGTTCTTGAAGGACAGTCGTGGAGAATTAGAGTTGTCTGTCTTCGACTTGCTAGGTGAAAACCAAAGCTTTGATCAGACAGTCACGGCCCAATACGTGCAGGAGAGTCAAACCCAGGTGCTTCAGCGCTATTTCATGCTGACGTTTACTTATCAGCTTAGGAGTTTCAAAGGATAAATATTTAGTCGCTTTGTTTTCGTCTTTTTATCGGTCTTCCAGGAGAATCGGCAAGCCTGGGAATGACATCTGCAATCACTTCATCAAACTTTGCCAACTGCTCCTCGTTGCAAATACTTTTTAGCTTTTCAAAATGATTGTAGGTGAGAACGATTTTATCTTTTTTCAACTTCATAATTTGACGAAGGAGCAGCTCCTTGTCTTCAGAACCAGTAGTTATGGAAAGCTGCTCGAAATAGGAACGAACCAGTGTTCTTTCCTCTTTCAAAATTTCACGAATAGCTTGTCGATGTATTTCTACCATTTCTCCAAACTGTTTTTCCTGCTCATCACTAAATGCAAGCTTCTGACTTATTTGCTCTCTTGCTCCCCTTTGTCGCATATGAGGCTTTGGCTTGAAGATGAATAGCACAACTAACCCTATATTGATAATTAGTAAAGCAAAAAATCCAATTTTATAAAGCTTATTATTCATAGTCGTAAAGGTTAAAATCAGACATTAATTGGGGATAGTTGGAATCCTCGATAGTAGTACTTTCGGAAGTTAAATAATTCGAAATAGCCCAAGCGTTTGAGCAAACTACCAATGCTACTACTGCAGCTACTTTCATCCAGCTGCGTGCGGGTTGCTGCTGTCTCATTCTCTGGTCTGCCAGTTTTTGCTGGATTTTCTCAAAACCATCAGCAGGGGCTTTCGCTCGTTGAATGCCTTCCAGGCTTTCCATTGCTTTGTTAATCCGGTTTTCTTGTTCCATATCCATTTTGACGTTTTTTAACATTATTTCCCTCGCTCAGGATACAATTTTTCCAATTCTTTTCTTAAACTCGCCTTTGCTCGCTGCACCAAAGATTCCACAGATTTTCGACTTTGCTTCATGATTTCAGCAACTTCTTTTTGAGGAAGTCCTTCGACCTGAGTGAGTATAAAGGCAGTCTTCTGATTTTCTGAAAGCGAATCTATGGCCTTAAATAGCTGCAGCGCGTCTTCCTTATTTTCCAGTTTCACACCTGGGTGCACAAAGTCAGGCGATTCATATTTGATCTCTGACGAATCTTTTACATACAGGGACGTGAATATCCCGGAACGCTTTTGACTGTTCTTCTTTCGGATAAAATCCAACGATTTATTCACAGTGATACGATAGATCCAGGTGCTTACCGAAGAGTTGAATTGAAAACTTGAAGCGGTGTTGTAAATGGTTACAAATACATCCTGCAATAGCTCTTCGGCATCTTCCTCATTTTTTGTGTAGCTAATGATTGTATTGAACACCCGGTCACAATAATGATGATAAAGCTGCTCCAATGCATCTTCACTGCCCTGTCCAATTGCTTTTATGCAGCCTGTTTCGTCTATCATTTATATAAAAGTGTAAATAAGAAGCTCTCTGGACAAATATTTATAATCCATAAAATGACCCAAAGTCACAATATATAAGCACTCAAAAAAAAATAAAGTTACTGCGAGGGATTCAATTTGATTTAGCGTCTAAAATGAAAATTAAAGGACAATGAAATATTCAAGATGGAGAAATCTAGCAGTAGTGAGGTTGATGACAATAAATCTACCAGAATACACTTAAATCTTTAGCCCTTAAAAATTAATATTATTCAATACGTGGTTGTTCATGGGTGATATCGTTGCTGTACAGCCCGACATTTGGTTTATCTCAGGTGGGGATTTTTTTAGTTAACTGAGAATCAATAGCCAATGTCGGGTGCAACGATACACAAGCAACATGAAGAGCAAACACTTACATACAGAATCAGATCAATAAAAATCTATGAAACTATTAAAAATCAGCTGTTTACTATTTTTTGTTTTTGGGTGTGCTTCCGTTGATAAAATTCGACAGTCGGACAAGCTCATGAGCATAGATGGATCCAATGAGGATTGGCCTCATCTGGTTCATTTTGATAAAGAAGCAGGAATGCTTTATGGAGTGACATACGACCAGGAAAATTTGTATGTACTGGCTAGAATTTACGAAGATGAAGCTAAGAGGCATGTAATCTCTTCAGGTCTTACTGTTTGGATTGATCCTGATGGAAATAAGAATAGAGAGATCGGTTTGAGCTATCCGGTTATAGGTAGGCAACCCAAGAAAGAAAGAAACAGAGATAAACAAAATGCCGGAAGGGAAAGGGAGCTTGATGATAAGCAACTGGAAAATATAATGGTTCAAGGTGTTTTTTCCGAGGACATGCAAATCACTCGAAAATCACATTTGGCAATTGACCTTGATGTGATGATCGGGTTTGACTCTACGCGTAATCTTTTATATGAACTGAAGATGCCACTTTCTCTGCTTAAGCAAAAGGCAAAAAAAGATATTGGGAAGATTGCCATTGGCTTTGAATTAAGCAGTCCTACTAGACCTATTAATGTAAGCAGTCCCTCCTCAGTGGGTGGAGCAAGTAGAGGACGTGGCGGAGGAATGCGTCCAGGTGGAGGACGAAGGGGGAGTGGTCCAACAGGCACGCAAAGAGTCACTCCAAATCAAACAAATTCATTCTGGTATCAAGTTGAATTATGAGACATTTTAGCGGGACTGCAGTGCCTTTGGCAATGGTCGTATTTATAGCAGTTGGTATTTCTTGCTCTGAATCATCGGTATTAGGAGAAGACTTTATAGATAGTGGAAATTTTGAGGTGACGGCAATTGACACAATTTCACTAAAAATCAGTACAATACAATTCGACTCAATTGTGACCAGCAATACCGGCAGGCTATTAATTGGTAGTCATAATATGGAAGTAGGTAAGATTACTTCAGAAAGCTATTTTAATTTGACTTATGAATCTACCCTGGTGATTGACGATACTTACCAATTTGATTCATTGGTGCTGACCTTACCTATGGATGGTTATGTTAATCGAGTTCCGGATGAGGGGGTACATTATACCATTCAAGTACATCAACTTAGCAATGATCTGGAGTTTCGTTCCACCGGGTCATTATACAATGTCTCAGAAATAGATGGAGTGGAGGATGATCTCAGGTTATTGGGAGAGAATACCATATATGTTGAATCTGATCGTCTAGCAACAGTGTCAATTACACTTGATGAAAATTTAGGGCAAGACCTTTATGGGAAATTAGTTGCTGGTCATGAGATTTTTACACTAACGGATGAGTTTCAACAATATCTTAATGGATTTAAACTTTCGATAGCTGAAGATCCGTCTGGCTTCATTGGGTTTGCTACTGATAGCATTAAGATGACAATGATGATGAGCGATAAATCACAAAGCCCTCCAGAGGTTGTAGAGTATGATTTTGTCATTTCAGGCAGTCCTCACTACAGCAAAATTCAAACAGAAGATTCAATTGATGCTTTGGCGGAGATAGAAGATATCTATGATGAATCATTATCAAATGTAACTGATGATATCGCATACATCCAGGCCGGAAGTGGATATGCGATAAAAATCGACTTGAGTAACGTACGGAATTTATTACTGGATGATCACGATTTCATAATGGCTGGAGCGGAATTAAAGCTATCCTGGCTACAAACCGGAGATAATGAAATACCAGAGACACTCATTGGCACTTATATAAATGGTGATTTTGTAGATGTTACCGGAGAAAATTATTCATTGTCGCTTCAGCATGATGAAGATTATAATCGGGATAACTTCTACACCATGGATATTTCTTCTTTAGTAAATGTCTTGCTTGAGCCCTTGACGGATCATGACTATTACCTACTGATTCAAACGACAGAATTTAATTCAACTACTACTTCAATAATGCTGGGAGATCAAACCTACGATAGTGAACTAATAATATATACTATTTCAAATAATGAATAACATGTTAAAGAACAAAATCAAACTATTAATGCTGTGTCTCTTTTTTGCTGCGTGCACGGAGGAAGATATAGATGATGGGTCAGACGGAAGCGGAAATTGGGTAAAACAATCCGACTTTGAAGGAGTAGTAAGGTCAAGCGCTGTTTCATTTACCATTGGAGAGTACGCATATGTTGGGCTTGGCTCAGATGGAGATGATTACAATACAGATTTTTGGAGGTATGATCCATCGAGAAATTTTTGGCAGGAGATGGCCGAATTTCCAGGGGTTGGAAGAATTTCTGCAGTGGCTTTTTCTGCAAATGGAAAGGGCTATGTTGGAACCGGATATAATGCTGATTTGGAAGTTGAGGAATTGGATGATTTTTGGGAATATGATCCGGAAGCTAACACCTGGACACAAAAAGTATCTTTTGGAGGGGGTGTCAGGTATTCGGCTATAGCTTTTGCAATAGATGATAAAGGATACGTAGGTACTGGTTTTGATGGCAATTATCTTAAAGATTTGTGGATGTACGATCCCGCTACTGATACCTGGGAACAGAAGATCAGTTTATTTGGATCCAAACGAGAGAGCGCTCATGTTTTTGTAATAGGCGGAACCGCCTATATAAGTGGTGGTAGAAACAACGGGCAATACTTAAATGATTTCTGGGCCTATTCTGCAGCATCTGATACCTGGACTGACCTTTCATTAAACTCAGATCACGATGATTATGATATCTATTTAGCTGCCATTAACCGATACAGTGCGGCCACATTTGTTATTGACAACAAAGGATACATCTCTACGGGTACCGCTGACTCCTATTTAGGAAGTACATATTCATACGATCCAGAGACTGATACATGGGATGATGATAATCAATCATTTGAAGGAATCTATAGAGGTGATGCGGTGAGTTTTAGTCTAAATGGCTTAGGCTATGTTGCCACAGGTAGAAGTACTTCACTAAGGCATGATGATATCTGGAGCTATAACCCATATGAAGACTATGATGAATACGATTAAGGCTCTTTTTAGTGCCTTTTTCTTGATTTTAGCTTTCGTTGTTCAGGGACAATCTATCTCCGGATCGGCATATAATGTCTTCGGGATAGGTTCCCTTGAGCATACTGGATTGGTCTCATTTGAGGGGATGGGCAATATAGGAATTGCAAGCCGTTCAGCAGAAAATGTAAACCTTAAAAACCCAGCAGCACTCAATTCAATTCAGGGGTATAATCAAATATTTGATGTAGGATTTACATACTCATTTCTCAATCAATCATCAGAGGGACAATCACTTAATACATCAAGTGGAGGAATAAATGGATTAAACTACTGGTTCAGAAATTCCTCGAGGATGGCCATGACATTTGGTTTTTCTAAAATCAGTGATGCTTCTTACGACGTAACGGATCAAAATGCCGAGAACAATGTTCTTGGGAATTATGATGCCCGACATCTTGGAGAAGGTGGCACAACTTCGTTTTACTTTGGAGCAGGATATGAGCTGACAGAAAGGCTTAATGTAGGAGCACGGTTTAATTTCTTGTTTGGTAGTATGAATCATACAGAATCATTCTATTCGCCTGAATTGTCAACCTACCTGGAGGTAGAGGAAGATAAGTGGTTTACTTCCGCTCTATTTGACTTTGGTGCGCAGTATATAATTCCATTTGGAAAGAATACAATCATTCTTGGGGCAACCTTAAGCAATGGAACATCAGCTGGAGTTGCATATGAAACAATTATTGAAAGCAGTACAGATACCCTTAATTATACTGGAGCCAGTAGTGCTATCAAAATACCACCTAAGTATGGTTTGGGAGTAGGTGTAAATAATGGTTCATTGAGTATTAATTTAGATTATGAATATCAACCATGGGGAATGAATACAAACGGGAATGATTATAGCTATAGAGATCGAACTATATTATCAGCTGGGATAGAGTTTCAGAAAGATCGTACATCACAAGAGTACCTTGATCGAATGAGTTATCGGATCGGGACAAGTACATTTAATAATTATATCTCTATTGAAGGCATCAACTACTGGAACAGTAGCTTCTCCGCAGGACTGGGTTTACCCATTGGAGTAAGGGGACTAATAAATCTTTCGTATCAATATGTAAATAACGGGACTTTGTCGAACGGTCTGATATACGAGCAACAACATTCATTTTCAATTGGATTGTCTTTTAAGGATATATGGTTTCGGAAATCGGTATATGATTGATTATAAAAGACAATAAAAGATCAATTGAAGGACTAGACTCCACTCAAATGAGTGGAGTTTTTTTGTTGTTGATAATAGTATTGGAGGATTTAGCGTCTATATCAGCTATTTGTAAAATCAGCAAAAGAATCTAACTAGAACCTGTTTTATTAAAAATCTAATAATAAATCCCTTATATATTTTGGAATTTTAATTGGTACACCATAAATTGGTCGACCAATTAGATAGTTTCAAATGGAAATACTCAATAATTTCTCCCAAATAGAAGTTGAATCTCCGGTTGATAAGATTATCAGACAAATCAGGGATTTGATAACATCCGGCCAACTAAAAGCTGGTGATCGTTTGCCATCAGAGCGGAAGTTGAGTGAGAAATTAGGAGTTGGCCGCACACATCTTAGAGAAGCACTTCAAAAGCTTGAATTCTACGGTATCCTTAAAACGCGACCACAAAGCGGAACAGTAGTGGCAGGAATGGGAATACCGGCACTCGAGGGTCTTATTACTGACATGCTTGGGCTTCAGGGAAGAGATTTCAAGTCGTTGGTAGAAACAAGGGTAATCCTAGAGACTAACATCGCGCAACTAGCTGCGCAAAACAGATCAGACGAAGATATTATCGAAATAAAAAATGCATTGAATGCTCACCGAGTGAAGATTGAGCACAATCAAGATGCAGTAGAGGAAGATTTGCTCTTTCACCTCAAAATTGCTGAGGCAGGCAAGAATTCGGTCCTCAATTCCCTCATGTTAATTATTACTCCTGATATAATGCAATATTTCAAAAAGCATAATGTCTGTGGGGAGGGTAGAGCTGAATTGGCCGTAGAGCAACACGAGCAACTTTTACAACACATTGTAGATAGAAACCCTGATAAGGCTGGGGAAGCGATAAAGGAGCATTTAAGGGAAATAAGTGAATACGTCAAAACATTAAAAGATGGTATTCAACTTAATGGAAACGGATCATTAACAACCTAATTCAAAATACTTATGCGCGTATTTAATTCAAGATAAAAAAAGGACCAGCCCAGGGCTGATCCTTACAATTTGAGTGGAGCGAAAAATAAAATATCAATTTGGACGATCGGTATTTATCTCAGGCTCCCTTGTTTGTTGCAAAAATACGAAAAGCACCCGCTTTTAGCAAGATTGCTGCGACTCTCATAAGGCCCACGCTTCGCTCATCATCAATTAATAACTATCAAATAATTAATTAAAAACCTTAATAATGAAACGTATTTTACAACCTGTTGAACTTCAATCAAGGGTGAGAGTTGCTCTCATTTTGGTTTTAGTTCTATGCACTTCGGCGCTATCCGTGGCACAAAATACCGTGTCTGGAACAGTTGTCGATGAAAGAGGAGAAGGAATACCGGGTGTGACGGTTCTTGAAAAAGGAACTGCTAATGGTACCATTACAAATGTAGACGGATCCTATACAGTATCGGTAGGAGAGAACGCTGTTTTAGTTTTCACATTTGTTGGGTTTGTACCTCAGGAAATTACAGTGGGTGATCGAAGCACAGTTGATATTACTCTTTCAGAAGATCTAGAAGAACTCGAGGAAGTAGTTGTGATTGGATATGGTACTCAAAAGAAGTCACATTTAACCGGAGCTATTTCAAAAGTAGAGAATAAGAAGCTTGACCAGTTGCCTTTATCCAGGGTGGATGATGCGCTTATTGGACAGGTATCTGGTGTGAATATCCAGGCAACTAATGCAGAAGCTGGTGGCGCACCTACTATCACAATTAGAGGTGTGGGATCTGTAACTGCCGACTCGGGACCAGCTGTAGTTGTTGATGGTATCGTGGTAAATGCCGATTTTCTCTCGAATCTGGATATGAATGACATAGCATCTTTTGAAGTGTTAAAAGATGCTGCCTCAGCAGCAATTTATGGTAGTGAAGGCTCAAATGGTGTCATTTTGATTACAACAAAGAGTGGTAGCGCTGGAAGAACAAAGTTTAGCTATCAAACTTATATTGGAAGAAAAGAGGCACATGGAAGTGATGATTACCGGAAGAGCGTATCAGATTGGCTTGCATTTGAACAGGCACAAACAGGAGAGCTTAGTGAAGAATCTCTATACATGCAACAAATCGTAGCACTGACTGGTGTCGATAGAGACTGGCAAGATGTTTTTTTTAATGGTGGTTATATTCAAAGTCACTCACTTTCTGCAAGAGGTGGCAATGAAAGGACAACATTTAGTGGCTCATTAAGATACCTTCATGACGAGGGAGTGGTCATCACGGATGATTATAAGTTTTACAGCGGTAGGATTAAGGTAGATTCAAAGGTAAATGACAGAGTAAAGTTTGGTATCAATATTAATCCTTCTTACTCAGCTCAAAGACGGCTACCAACTTCAATACACAACCCATTACGTCTGTCGCCTTGGCTCCCAATCTATCACACAGAAGAAACACTTCAACTAATCGATAGAGGATCTTATCCGGATGTTGGTGTTGGGGATTACTTCTGGGAAAACCATTTGATAGAATTAGATTTTGATGGTGATGGTAGTGATACTCGCCCTCGAACTTCTGGTGACTCAAACCCTTACCAGCAATATGTTGAAAGAGAGCATTGGGAGTATGAAACTAATCTTTATGGCTCTACTTACCTCAGTGTAAATATAATAGAAGGACTTGAAGCAAAGACTTCACTGGCAACAACAATAGAACATAGAAAACGAGAGAGATGGGATGGTACCAACTACCATGCGGCTGGTGCAAGCAGGTCTCAGTATTATTTACAAAACCGGTTCCGAACACGTGTGATATCGGATAATACGTTGAATTACAGCAAAGATATTGGAGATCATAAATTCAACGTCCTGGGAGGTATTACGATTCAACGAAGAACAAATAATATTAGTGAGGTTACTGGGGTTGGGTACACAAACGATTTACTTAAAAATCTGGAAGGTGCAACCCTGATTACTGAACCAGGAGAAATCAATTCTGAGTATAACAAGATTGGTTATTTCGCAAGAATAAACTATGTGTATAACGAAAAGTATCTATTTAATGCCTCATTCAGAAGAGATGGTAGCTCCGTTTTTGGTCCGAATTCTAAATATGGGAATTTCCCTGCAGTATCAGTAGGGTGGAATATATCAGATGAGCCGTTTCTGGCTGGAAATGCTCTTGTTAGCAATCTAAAGCTAAGAATAAGCTACGGAGAAACAGGATCAGAACGGTTTAGTGTAGGTAATGATGTGGTGAATAGATGGCCATACCTGGCATTATTGGATAATACCAACGCTGTTATTGAAGGCCAGGTCGTAAACGGAGTTTCACCTCTGAACATTGCAAATTCAGTTTTGCAATGGGAAGCATCAAGAGAGTTCAATCCGGGAATAGATTTTGGATTGATGGATAATCGAATCACAGGGTCTCTGGACTTCTATTCAAGAACCAGTGAAAGCTTGCTTTTGGAAAATCCGGTTTCTTATGTCTCAGGCTTTACCTCAGGGATTGTTAACCTCGGCGAGGTTAGAAACCAAGGTTGGGAACTAGAGGTGAGAACCATTAATATGAATAAAAATGGCTTCAAGTGGAGCACCACATTGATCAGTTCGACTAACCAAAACGAGCTATTAGCTTTTGGTGATTCAGATGGAGCACTGATACAAGATACATACGGTAGAAATTCACAATGGATTAATAAAATTGGGAATCCTATTTCGTCATTTTATGGCTATGTAGTGGATACTGACAAGTACAACGATGCTGAATTTAGAGTAGCTTATGTAGATAAGCCTTGGAATCGGATCAATGGTCAGGCCGAGGATGTTATTGTTCGAGATTTGAATGGTGATGGTAGAATAACTGAAGATGATAAGACCATTCTTGGCGATCCATATCCGGATTTATTGGCCAGCATTACCAATGAATTTTCGTATAAGAATTTTGATTTATCCTTCATGGTCCAGGGAAGTTTTGGAGCCCAGGTAAATAACATAGGTGATCAATATTTCTACAATTGGTTTGGAAACAGTACCAGATCAGGAGGTGCTGAACAAGCAGTAGCGGATGGACTAGTTCCTCATGAATCTTTCATTCAAGAAAAAGTACTTACCAGCGAGGTAATAGCTAGTGCAGATTATGTGTCCTTAAGAAATGTAATCATTGGATACAATATGCCTGCTACTCTAACTACAAAAATAGGAGTGCAGGGACTTAGGGTTTATGCTTCTGGACAGAATCTAATCTACAAAACAGCATCAGATTATCACGGTTTCAATCCGGAACATGTTGACGGCAACAATCCAAGAGCATACGGCTCACAAAGAGCTGGTACGCCGCTGTTTAGGACATTCACATTAGGTCTAAACGTTGACTTTTAATCAAAAAAGAATTTAATCATGAAAAAGTTAAAATATTTAGTATTTGCTATTGCAGTGGCGACTGTCACCTCATGTGGAGATGATTTCTTAAACCCACTGCCAGATACGGCAGTATCGGTAGAAGCCTTTTTTGAATCAGATGATGACATTTTGGCTGGTATTTATGGTATCTATGATGCTCTTCAGGGAACGAATGAGAGTACAGAAACCAACATTGGTAATGCCAATAGAGGCGTTCAGTTTGAGCACCTTTTAACCGAGCATCGCACAGATAATACGAGAAATGCTACGTTGGAGGGCTCCAAGTCTGATTTTCACAGATACGTAGTGGAGGCAGTCAACGTGGAATCCGAAGATTACTATCAATCGATGTACCAGGTTATTTTCAGAGCCAACAATATCCTTACTTATGTTGATGTTGCGGATGAAAGCAATCAGGCTAGTTATACAGCTGAAGCGAAATTCTTACGAGCCTATGCATATTTTAAACTGGTTCGCTTATATGGTGATGTTCCTTTAGTACTTGAGCCAATCGATCCTACGAATGAAGAGGCTCTATTTACAAGGATCCCTGCAGATGATGTGTACGCACAAATCATTGAAGATTTACAGGAGGCCGTAGATGTTCTGGATAATTCATTTAAATCCAGAGCTTCTAAGGCAGCCGCTCAGGGCATTTTAGCTAAAGTGTACTTATCGCAAGCATCTCCAAACTATTCAGCAGCTGAGACGCTATGTGAAGATATTATCAATGGAGGTGATTACTCTTTAGTGAGTAATTATAACGATGTGTTTTACAGTGAATTGAATAATGAAATCATTTTTGCAATCCAATATCAGGCAAGCAATGCTGACGAGAGTCAAGGGTTTTCTGCTGAGTTTACCTCTTTTGTGAGAGCCGGGAGAGATGATGGACAAAACATCGTGAATGAAAATTTATACAATGATTTTGTTGCTATAGGGGGCAATAGAACAGCTATATCTATCACAGATCTCAATGGCGAACTTGATAATACTGAAAATGAAGTTGCAAAGTTTTTGCCTGAAGGAACAGTCATAGAGCCCGGCAACATCGATTATGGTGTCGGGAGAAATGCGGGTAATGATTATATCGCACTACGCTATGCAGACGTTTTGCTTTTGCATGTTGAAGCAACGATGGCCGGAGCACCGGCAACTGTTGATCCTGCTGCTTTGGCATCTTTTCAGGCAGTTAGAGACAGAGCAGGTTTGACTGCTACTGTCACCTCGGTTACCAAAGAGGATTTGATGACTGAAAGAAGGGTGGAGCTTGCTTTTGAAAATCAACGCTACTTTGATCTTAAGAGATTTGGTGAATTTGAAAATGTACTCTCTGCACACGCGGATGAGATGGGGTATGTATGGGATGTAAATAATGCCAGATTCTTACCAATTCCTCAGAGAGAGATTAACCTAAGCGGAGGTCGCCTTACTCAGAATCTTGGCTATTAATACTTAAATAAGTTTATTATGAAAGAAAATATTATAAATACATTTCGGCTAACCTTAGTGGTATTTGCAGTGGCGTTTGCAAGCTGTGAGTTTAGACCTGAGTTACCCGAAGCAGGCTCTATCCCTGACGCTACTCCTCCTTCTGCAAGCTTTGAATTTATTCCAACTGCAGAGGACTTTAGGATAGTCAGCTTTACGAATACTTCCTCTGAGGCAACCAATTATATATGGAACGTTGGTCCAGATGGAGTGATATGCGTGGAAGATGAGGATGGAACAATTGTTTGTGGTGTAGAAACCACTTCTACAGCTGAAAATCCATATGCAAAATTTGAGGCTGGTGAAGGTACCTATTCTGTAAGCTTGATTGCACTTGATGCGAATGAAGCAACCGATACCGCAACAGTTGAAATTGAAATTGTTGATGAATTTGTGCCGCTCCCGGTTACCGTTCTTAATGGAGATTTTGAAGATGGAAGTGATAATTGGAAAATTTCATTTTCAAATGGATGGGATAATAACGGATTTGAATCAAGCTCAGATGGTTCTAATACTCTCTATGATGGAACAGACAATGGGTCTAAAACGAGAGGAGCGAAATGGAACGCATCGAGATCAATCGGAAGTTTGGCATCTTCAAATAGCAGGGTGGCATATCAACCAGTAGTTGTATCTCCTTCTTCAGAGGAACGCTCTGTCGAATACATCCTTGAATTTGAGTATGCAATTAAAGATGACATTGCAACTGATCCGCCGGAGGGAAGAATAGTTATAGCAGATATAGTCAGTGGTCATTATACAGACGGCTGGGAAGCATATCAGCAAACCGATCGAGGAGGAGGAACAAGCCTCCTGCACATAGAAGTCTCTGAGCAAAAGGGTAAAGGAAACTTTACAGTTGTCACTGGGGAATTTACAGCTCCAGAAAGTGGCCTGGTTTCTATTATGCTTTCTGCTATTACACCAGTAGATGTCTATGTGGATAATGTGAAAATTTATCCAGCTAATTAATTGGCAGCTCAATAAAATTACGAACAATTAAGATTTGAATATTATGAATTATATAAAAAAAGGAATTAGCGTTTTGCTGATGATGGCCCTTGTGCTGTCATGCGGTGATGATGATAGCTCTAATCCTACAGGTCTTTCGGAAATTGTGCTGTCAAGCTTTGAAGCGACAGCAAGCGGGGACGGTACACTTATCACAGTAACTCCATTATCCATTGGAGCAACGTCCTATGAAGTAGATTTTGGAGATCCAACCAGTGACTCAGACGTCATAGCCATCGAGGAGCAAGGAGGTTCGGCGACCTATGACTACCCGAATGACGAGGAGGAGGTTACATATACTATTTCCGTTACTGCAAAATCTGAAGGGTTGTCTGATGTAACTCTTATTGAGGATGTAACGGTAGTTCATGTACCAGAGGAATCAATTACGACTGTGCCTGATTCACCCACAGGGAGTGTATCTAATACCTTTGCAATTTTTAGTGATGGTTTAGAATTAGATGGAGGTTTTCTGGAGTATAGGTGGGGAGAAGCAGCTTCAGGAGGAACAATAGTGACAGTAGATGACAATAACCTCATCAGATTGTCTCGTCTGGGAAGTATCCCTGGGACACTTTCTGTCGAAACAATTACTCCTTCAGCAGCATTTGGAGAGGGTATTGCCGCCACAGATATTCACTTTGATGTCTATTCTGATTTTGCTGAAGGTGTTGATTTATTAAAAGTGACTTTAGTAAATGAGGGCGGATCAGCAACCTACGAAGTTGATGGTTTAGCCTTGACTGATGGAGAATGGGTCAGCTTTGATTTAGATTTAGCAACTGGTTTTTCAGGTGCAGTTGAAGCGATAGATGAAATCATTTTTGAATTGGGAACAGGTGGTGCAGCAAATGATCATGCTTCAATCTACGTTGATAACATTTTCTTACATAAGGAAACAGGTTCTTCTATTTTGAATGGTGATTTTGAGATTGAAGGAACTTATGCCACCAGTCAATGGAGGTTTACTACCTTCACAGATGGTGATACAAATCCATTTGGCTCAAGTGGTGATGGTTCTGATTTTGATTTAGATGGGAATGATACAGGCGACAAGACCAGGGGTGCCAAATGGACCTCCAGTCAGTCAGCCGGACAACTGGCCAGTGCCGATTCCAGGTATGCTTATCAAGCACTTACATTAACTCCAAGCACTGATTACGTTCTCGAATATCAGTACGCTATTGATGATGATAATGATGAAATTATTGGAGGTAGACACTTGGTTGGGCTAATACTGGATGGTCACTACATTGATGGAGCTGATGCGGTGAATGAAGCTACCAGCAATTTAGGAAGTCATCTTGGATATTATGCTGAAGGGAAATTTTCAGATACTCCTAATGATTACGGTACATTTGTTCAGATACCATTTACTTCTAATGAGAGCGGTGAAGTAGCAGTGATGTTTTATTCCGTAAGTCCTGATGATGCATGGATTGATAATGTGAAGGTTGTTGAAGCAGCGAGCGCAACAGCTGCTACCGCAGGGTTTACTGCTGAGCCGGAGGGAGGTTATCAAAACTTTGTTTTTACGAATACTTCATTTAATGGAGCTTCGTTTGAATGGGATTTCGGCGATGGAAACACATCTACGGAAAAATCTCCGACTCATACATTTACAAGTGACGGATCATATACCGTACAGCTCACAGCCTTCAATGCTGGAGGAAATAGTGTAACAACTGAGAATATTGTCGTTGCAGATGGTGGGGCAACTTTCGCAGCGGTAATCCAAAATGCTGATTTTGAGACCTACCCTACAGCTGAGAATAACAACAATGATTTGGTTGATGCCTGGACGATTGATCCTGATAACACGTTCAATGATGCCACTACCACTCCGTTTGATTGGTGGAGAAATGATGCATTGGAAGATTGGGTTTCAGACGATGCAAATATTACAGGTTCATTAACGGATAAAGGGAGTTCATCAAGCACCAATGCACAGTCAGCAGGTGGTACATCAGGAAGGTCGCTTAAGTTTGACAGTCCAGGTGAAAGAGCTTATCAGCCATTTGAAGTTGAGTTTGGGGTTGAGTATTCCATTTCTGCATACATAAAATCAGAAGCTACTCCGGTATCTGATGTAGAGGGAACATTCTATATTCTACACAGTGAACCTGCTGATGAAACCGATTTGGCATCATTTGCTCTTGCCAGTGTTCCTGTCACAGCCACTTCAGTTGATACATGGCAACAGGTTTCTTTTGACTTCATTGCAAGCTCTAGTTTTAGTTTTCCTCAAAGTAGGGTAGACGAATCTGTAGCGGATGGAGGTATCTTGACATCAACAAATCAAAAATTCGTCATTTTCTACTTCGTTCCTACTAATACAGTATCAGGTAGTAATCAGGTATGGATTACTGATGTGGTTATTCAAACACCAGGATTTTAGAAAGAAGTAAAACACGAATAGTTAAGAATATTAAAGTGATTAAAATATTCTCTTCATTACAAAAGTTGCCTGAGATATTTCTCAGGTAACTTTTTTCTAACACTTATTTTTTAACCAGTGAGTGTGAAAGTGACGGAACATCATTGAACGGACGAATTTATGAATTTATAAAACTGAAATAATATATACGAAATGGAAAGAAATAGCGAAAAGTACATACTTACGGACAATATGGAATGGGAAGAACTTGGAGGGGGCGTTTCCAGAAAGATGCTTGGCTATGACAATCAAATTATGATGGTTTTGGTAAAGTTTGAACAAGGTGCGTTGGGATCCCCACATAGTCATTTTCATACCCAGGCCACCTATTGTGTTTCAGGAAAATTTGAGTTTGAAATAGATGGTGTAAAGCAAATTGTAAAAGGGGGAGACGGTGTATACATCGAGCCAAATCTCCTGCATAGTGCAGTATGCATAGAAGAGGGTATGTTGATTGACACATTCAGTCCAGTTAGAGAGGACTTTTTGAGCGGCACGGGACCTTCTTATTTCGGAGATAAAGACTAAAAAAAACCTAACCTTATGAAAATTAAAGGACTTAGATGGTGGATAATCGGACTGGTTTGTCTGGCTACAATCATCAATTATATCGATCGTTCCGCACTCGCGATTATGTGGCCGGACATATCGAAGGATTTGGACATGACTAAAAATGATTATGCACTCATCCTGAATGTGTTTCTGGTTGCTTATGCTGTTGGTCAGTCAGTCTCAGGTAAAATGTTCGATAAGATCGGGACAAAGGCTGGTTTTGTAGTATCAATTACAGTATGGGGACTGGCAACAGCACTTCACGCGCTTGCACGAGGTGTACTTTCCTTTAGTTTTTTCAGAGTTCTTCTTGGATTGGGTGAAGCTGGTAACTGGCCGGGTGCTGTTAAAAGTAACGCAGAATGGTTTCCGGTAAATGAACGAGCGTTTGCGCAGGGAATCTTCAATTCCGGAGCAGCTATGGGATCTATAGTAGCACCTCCGCTTATTGCTATTGTATGGGTAGCTATTGGTTGGAAGATGACGTTTCTACTGCTAGGAATTTTAGGCTTATTGTGGGTAATACCCTGGTTGATTTTTAACAAAAAGCTACCGGCAAAACACAACTGGATTACTGAAGAGGAAAGAGCCTACATCCTATCCGGTATGGAGCAAAAGGAAGAAGATGAGAAGAAGCCGGGTTTGAGTATGGTACAGATATTATCTCATCGTGAATCATGGGCAGTATTAGCCTCCAGGTTTTTCGTTGAGCCTATTTGGTGGTTGTTTGTTGGCTGGATGCCAATTTATCTCGCCGATGTATACGGCTTTAATGTAAAAGAAATAGGATTTTTTGCCTGGGTTCCGTACGTAGGAGCAGCATTGGGGAGCTTATCGGGTGGATACTTTTCCGGGCGCCTCATGACTAAAGGTGCTTCTGTAGATAATGCAAGAAAGAAGACCATATTGGTGGGTTGTGTAATCATGTTTGTTGGCATGGCAGCTACAATCCTATATGGGAATACACCGGAAAAATTTGTGGCAATCGTAGCAGTAGTGCTTTACGGATTTCAGTTTGTGATTTCCAATATTCAAACCATTCCAAGTGACTTGTTTAGTGGGAAATCTGTGGGCTCGCTGGCGGGGCTCGGTGGTACAGTAGGTATTTTCTCTGTGATCATTATGAACTTCCTCGTTCCTGTGATTACCGACAACTATTCCTACACACCGATTTTCATCATGATCGCGGTGTTTGTGCCTTTGGGATACTTGTCCATCAACTTTTTTGCAAAAGAGATTAAGCCAATTGATTAGATATAAATATTAAAACCAAACAGAAAATGGAGAAAAAATCAGAAAATAAAGTAGCAATAGTAACAGGAGCAACAGGAGGCATTGGGTTCGAAGTAGCCAAAAGACTGGGGCAGGATGGGTACACGGTTATTCTAAATGGCATTGAGGATGAAGTGGGCGCTCAAAGAGTTGAGGAGCTTGTCAATGAAGGAATATCTGCTGAGTATTATGGCTTTGACGTAACGAACGAAGACGAAGTAAATTCAAACATTAAGGCAATTGGCGACAAGTATGGAAGAATTGATGTGCTTGTAAATAATGCCGGTGGTTTGGGAGGAAGATCACGATTTGAGGAGATGACCACTGAGTTTTACAGAAATGTGATGGCGCTCAACCTTGATTCGGTATTCTTTACTTCACGAGCAGCCATACCATACCTGAAAAATGGAGAAGATGCAACAATCATCAATTACACCTCAAATGCAGGATGGAATGCAGGAGGTCCAGGGGCCGGAATTTACGGCACATCCAAGGCTGGCGTTCATGCAATCACAAGAGCCTTAGCTAAAGACTTAGCGGAATATGGAATCAGAGTGAATGCTGTATCTCCCGGTACCATAGATACACCATTCCATGCTCAGATCAAGCAGACAAAACCGGAAGTATTTGCATCCTGGAAGAACAATATCCTGCTTGGAAGACTAGGTCAGCCGGAAGAAGTAGCCAGTGTCGTATCTTTCTTAGCTGGTAAAGATGCTTCATTTATCACCGCTGAAACCGTACAGATCGGAGGGGGTCAAGCATTGGGAATTTAATTGTTAAGTATCAAACCCTAACCAAATGAAATTAAAAGGAAAAGTAGCGGTAGTTACGGGAGGCGCACGTGACATAGGGCAGGCCATCTGCATAAAGCTGGCCAAAGAAGGAGCGAAAGTGGTAGTCAACTACCACGGCAGCAAGAAGGATAGTGAAGACACACTCGCTGCTATTAAAGCTGCAGGTGGAGAAGCCATCGCAGTGCAAGCCGATGTGACGAAGCAGGCGGACATAGACAACATGGTTGCTCAAACCGAAGAAGCATTTGGTGATCAGGTGGATATCCTGGTTAATAATGCAGGAGGCCTTTTTGCCAGAAAAACCGTCGAAGAAATCGATGAGGAATTCTATAACCTCGTGATGGATGTAAACATGAAAGGAACAGTATTCGTGACTAAGGCATTCAAGGCCCTCATGGGTGAGGGGGGATCCATCGTCAATATAGCATCTCAGGCCGGACGGGATGGAGGTGGACCCGGTTCTGCGATGTATGCTTCGTCAAAAGGAGCGGTCATGACTTTGACTCGCAACTGGGCCAAAGAATTTGGTCCACAGGGGATCAGAATAAATGCCGTTTGTCCGGGTATGATCGCAACAAAATTTCATGATGATTTCACCAAAGATGAAGTGAGAAAAAAAGTTGCTGATAGTACACCATTGAGACGTGAAGGAAAGGCAGAGGAAGTAGCAGATTTGGTAGCCTACCTGGCAAGTGATGAGTCCAGCTTCATGACTGGAAATAATGTGGATGTAAATGGAGGCCTGGCCTTTTCTTAAATGGATCAATACTCCCTGGATATTTTTTCAGGGATCATTTTGGTCGCGGTAGGAATATTGGCTGGTTTTCTGAATGTAGCGGCAGGAGGTGGTTCCTTGTTGACTTTACCGATGATGATATTCATGGGATTACCTCCGAATGTTGCCAATGCTACGAACCGAGTGGCTATTCTATGGCAAAATGTTTTTGCTATTCGGAAATTCAGAAAATCAGGTCTGGTAAACGGGAAGTATAGCTTTTACCTAGGCCTGGCAGCAGTGCCAGGAGCAGTTTTGGGAGCACTTTTGGCGGTAGATATTAAGGGCGAATTATTTGCTAAACTGCTATCGATAGTCATGATTATGGTGGGAATTACAATCCTGAGAGGTAAATCAGGACTTGCAATTAAAACGGTACAATCAGGTTCAGGAAGTACCAATTGGTTGGCATTGCTGAGTTTTTTCCTGATTGGCATTTATGGAGGTTTCATTCATGCGGGTGTTGGATTCATAATCATTCTGGTTCTGGAATTATTGGGACATCAATCCATGGCCAGTATCAACAGTATTAAAGTCATGGTGGCATTTATTTATACCCTGTCTGTAGTATTGGTTTTTGCCATCGGTGATGTGATTCACTGGGGGTATGGATTGACGCTCGCCATTGGGACTTCTGTTGGGGGATATCTGGGAAGCTATTTCTCCATAAAAAAGGAAGATAAATGGATCAAGCGATTGCTTTTTGTGACAATCGTTGGACTTTCAATAAAACTCTGGTTTTATCACTAAATGAATTGGAAGATTAAGAAAATTGAAAAGAAAATAAAAATGTATAGAATCAACCTATCCTTGATGATACTAATGCTTGCAGCAATCTCTCTATTGAATAGCTGTTCAAGTTCATCAAAAAATAACGGTAATGCGGAAATAGCAAAAACGGAATATCCGAGTGGGGTAATTTCATTTTTCGACCATTGGAACCTGATTTTAGGAGACGGCTCGAATGCTGGCCTAGCCATCGACTATGAGCATAAGGATTTCTTTTTTACTGCAAGTGATGAAGCTGGTGATTGGGTGGTTTTTAAAGCACCGAACGCCGGAGATACACATGGAACTTCTAACAACACCAGAACAGAATTGGCCCAATTGAAGAAATGGTATCCAATGTCCAACGCGAAATTGACAGCAACACTCAAAGTCATGAACGTTTCTGCAACAGGAGATGCACGAGTTGCAGCTACTCATGCAGTAGTAGTGGGACAGATTCATAGCGCCGATGGGCATGAGAATGAACCGCTTAAAATCTTCTACAAGAAATTCCCCGGTCATACCAAGGGCTCTGTTTTCTGGCATTATGAAATCAATACCGACGGTGATGACAATTCTGGAAGATGGGATTACTCACAAGCAGTTTGGGGTCATGACTTTTCTGTAGTAGGAGATGGAGAAAACGCTTATCCGAAGGAACCAGAAGATGGGATAGAGTTAGAAGAAGTGTTTAGCTATGAAATAGAAGTGAAGGAAGGAGTTATGTATCTAAAATTTGAGAGCGAGGGACATGAAACCAAAACCTTCACTAAAAATTTGATCCAATCGGAATACACAACACCGGATGATATTCCACTACAAACTCAAAATCTGTTTGTCCCGGCTGGTCAGGGTGGACTGGAGCGGGCAAATGCCTATGCCGAGGAAGGTCTATTCTTTAAGCTCGGATCATATAACCAGACCAACGGAAAATCACCGGAAGTCAACCCAATCTGGTGTTCCGGGGCGGAAACGTATGATGGAGACATTCAAAGACAGTATGAGACTGGAAACTACGCCGAGGTTTGGTTCAAAGAAGCCACCATTCAGGTTGGAGAAGATGCGGTATCGAATGAAGGATATTTCATAAAAAATGATTGAGATGAAGATGATGGATAAACTACTAAGACTACCTTTTTTAATGCTGCTTGCTTTCTGTGTAAGCTGCAATTCAAACAAACAAACCGGGGAATCTGAGAATACAAATCAGAAATTTCCAAGTGATGTAATATCCAACCTGGATAACTGGAAGATTCTCTTGGGAAATGGAGAATCTGTTGATAGTCTGCAAAACTTTGAGCATGAAGACTACTTCTATGATGTGAATGATGGCCAGGATTGGATTGTATATAAAGCACCGAATGGTGGGATTACCTCTCCGAATTCTCACAATACCAGGTCGGAACTAGGGCAAAAGTATAGATGGACACCAAAAGAGGGTGGAAAGCTTACTGGAACACTAAAAGTTATGCATGTTTCAACCTCTGGCGATGCAAGAGTAGCTGCATCTTATTCAGTAGTAGTAGGACAGATCCACAGTGCTGATGGGCATGAAAACGAGCCATTGAAAATCTTTTTTAAGAAGTTTCCGGGTCATACCAAAGGTTCTGTTTTCTGGAATTATGAAATCAATACCGAGGGCGATGATAATTCCGGAAGATGGGATTTTTCAACAGCCATATGGGGATATGATATGTCAGTGGTTGGTTCAGATTCAGTTTCTTATCCAACTGAGCCGGAAGACGGGATCGAACTGGGAGAGGAGTTTAGCTATGAGATAAATGTCTATGATGGGATGATGTATCTAACTTTCATAAGCGAAGGGCATGAAACAAAAACATTTATCAAAAACCTATTAGTATCAGATTTTCAAAGCAAAGAGGATATACCTGAGCAAACAATGAATCTATTTGTTCCTATTGGGCAAGATGGCGTAGAAAGAGCAAATGCATATGAAGGTGAAACACAGTTTTTCAAACAAGGTGCATACAATCAAACAAATGGGAGAGATCCTGAAACAAACCTGGTTTGGAGTACCGGATCAAACACCTACAGTGGAGATGTAGAGGCTCAATATGCCAATGGAAGCTTTACCGAAGTTTGGTTCCGTGAATCATCCGTTGGACCAGGAACATCACCTAATCAGTAGAAACAAACATCATGAAAAAGCTAACCTTATCAATCCTTATCCTGATATTTTTTATTAGCTGTGAAACGAAAAAAAGCGTTTTGGTTTCAAATGCGACTGAGTTAGAGGAGTCTCTTTCCAATGCTCAACCCGGAACTGAAATTGTTATGGCGAATGGAGAGTGGAATGATGTCAGGATCAAGTTTTTCGGAAAAGGAACAGAATCCCAACCAATAGCTCTTCGAGCTGAAACACCTGGAGAAGTTATCATTCAAGGGGAATCTGATCTAAGACTAGGAGGAAAGTATCTGGTGGTTGATGGGCTGTATTTTACAAATGGAGCTTCACCGTCTCAGGCTGTTATCCAATTTTCAATAAATGATGACACGCTAGCTTTTAATGCGCGTGTAACCAACTGCGTGATTGAAGATTTCAATAAATCTCAGCGAAACAAGCAGGATTTATGGGTGCGATTTAAAGGCCGAAACAATCAATTGGATCATTGTTATCTCGCAGGAAAATCTAACAGAGGACCGACTATACGTGTGGATTTAGAAGGGAACGAGAGCATTAAAAACTATCATAAAATCAACAACAATCACTTTGGTCCAAGGCCTCCGAAGGGAGGCCCAAGTGCAGAAACCATCCAGATCGGGAATAGTAGCACATCCATGGCGCCAAGTTACACGCAGGTGTATGACAATCTGTTTGACAGATGTGATGGTGAAGTTGAAGTGATTTCAAGTAAATCCAACTTCAATGAGTTCAGAAATAATGTCTTTTACAAAAGCGAAGGGTCTTTGGTTACACGTCATGGCAACTATTGCACGGTAGATGGTAACTATTTCATCGGAGATGAAAACTCACCACATGTGGGTGGAATCCGATTGATAGGAACGGGACATTGGGTAACCAACAATTATTTCTACAACCTGAGAGGGGAGATTTTCAGAGCTCCTCTGGCCGTGATGAATGGTATTCCTAAATCGCCACTTAACCGATACATTCAAGTGACTGATGTTGTGGTGGCCTACAATACCTGGGTGAATTGCAAATCACCATGGCAGTTTGGTGTCGGTTCCAATGTAGATCAGAAAGATGTGTTGCCACCCTCCGAAATAAGATCTGAAACTCCGGAACGTACATTGGTAGCAAACAATGTGATTTATAACGATAAAGGAGATCAGCAGCCTATCGTTCAACATGATAGGATCAATGGGATTGAATTTAAAAGCAATGTCATCAACAATCAAAGTGTCGATTTCGAGGGAGTGGAGGGACTTATTGAGAAGGATTTTTCTGTGACTGAGGTGGAAGATAATGTTTGGGTACCATTAACTGTTCTGAATGAGATTGAAACACACTATGGATTTGAATTTGATCAAATCGAAAAAGACCTATTTGGAAACGTCAGGGATGACAATGACATGGTGGGTGCCACAACAAGTGATGCTTCACCGGGCATTATGGATTTATCAAAATATGGTCCAGATTGGTTTGAAGCAAAACAGGAACCTAAAGAGCCACAAATACTTTCGGTGCGCACTTCAGATGAGTTGATTCAGGCTGTTGCCAACGCTTCCAATGGAGATATTATTGAGCTTGTTGCTGATAATTATGATATTGGCTCATCATTGATAATTGACAAGAAACTCACCATTCGTTCTGCTGATTCAGTTGCCAGGTCAACGATTACATATTTGGGTACGGCTGAGACCCCTGCTTTCGAGATGAATCCAGGAGCAGAGCTTGTTTTGCAAGCAGTCTTCCTAACTGGAAGCGGAAAAAATTATGCTTTTGCAAGCCTAAAGGAAAACATGTCCAGTCTGTATAACCTTAAGGTGGTTGATTCCGAAATATCAAATTTTGATTACGTCCTCAAAGCTTACAAATACTCCTTTTCAGAATTTATCAAAATCAAGAACTCAGTAATTAAAAACTGTAATAGCGGACTGGAGCTTTCTGCAGAGGATGATGATCGGGGGGATTACAATGCTGAGAACGTTTATATTCTGGATAGCCAATTCGATGACGTAAAGAGGAATGTGGTAGACTATTACCGCGGAGGATATGATGAATCTACGGTAGGAGGAAATCTGGTTGTTCAGGGATGCACGTTTACCAATAGTGGAGCTGATGAAGAAAATGGCATCTTGCTAAACACATATGGTATTATCAATGTGGACATTTCCAATAATACATTCAGAAATAATGATGTGAAACTGGTAGCTCGACTTTGGGGAGCTAAGAATAATTCCCATGCTGACAATGTCATTGAAAACTCCGGTGAATTGATTGTTGAGCAAAACCTTCCACTGAAATTGATGTATTGATGCAAGTATAAAGTCTAAATGAAATTCTATTATTTCATAGTTTTTTTGCTGTTTTTTTTCTCTTCAGAGAGTCAAAATCAATATGATTTTATTCTATATGACTCAGGAAGGCTTTCGGTGGTAAAGAAGGATCTAAATGCAGGATCTATTTCCGAATGTGCTCAAAAGGCATATTACATCCTGCGAGCCAGGGCCAATTATTTGTTGGAAATGGAAAATCCAACAGTTATGGACAAAACAATTGATCCACCATCTGGCAACAAACACGACTACTTAAGTATTAGCAGATATTGGTGGCCAGATCCACAAAAGGACGATGGCATTCCCTGGATCAGAAAGGATGGAGTAACGAATCCGGAAACGCAGACAGATGCAGTGGATCGAAATCGTCTAGGTCTGATGGCTGAAGGCGTGAAATATTTGAGTCTCGCTCATTTTTTCACAGAAGATGAGCGATATGCCAGAAAAGCCATAGATATACTCAAGACGTGGTTTTTAGCAGAGAATACGAAGATGAATCCTCATTTGGAATATGCGCAAAGTGTACCAGGAAACCCCAATGGTCGGCGATCCGGTATATTAGATGGCCGGCTGATAGCTTTGGTCATACCTGATGCTATTATTATTTTGAGAAGTTCAAATTATTGGACCGATTCTCTTGAAAATGGTATGCAGGAGTGGCTTACGGAATATTTGAATTGGCTTGTAGAAAGTGACTTGGGTCGTGAGGGAGCAAAACAGGTTAATAATCATGGTTCTTGGTATCGACTCCATGTAGCAGCTATAGCACGTTTTTTAGGTAAGCGCTCTGTTGCAGAAAATATGATCTATCAGGCAAGGGAAAGTCTGGAAGAACAACTAGATGAAAAAGGGAGGCAAATACATGAAATAGGAAGGACGAGATCATTTTTCTATAGCTGCTTCAATCTGAAGCCACTACTTATGCTTGCAAGAATTGGTGATCAGCTGGGAGTAGATCTATGGCAATACGAATCACCAAATGGAAAAAGCCTGAAGTTGGCATTAGCGTACCTTACTCCAGTTATAGATGGGAAAGAATGGCCACACCCTTCAATTGGCGAAAATAACCTTGTTCACCTGATACCTGTCCTTCATCGTTTTTACATACTTACGGATGAAAGTCACTATGCTGAGATGCTTGATAAATCCTTAAATCAACTTACAGACTTGAATTTTCCAGCATCAGAAATGCATGATTTATATGAGCAGTGCCTTCTTTTAGGTCTTCCAATTAAAGATTAAAATGATTCCAATCTCATGAAAGACTTAAAGATTTGCATTCCTATTATTTTCGTACTGTCAGTTGCAACAGCCTGCAATCATACCAGTTCTCATTGGATCAAAATCGATGATTTTGAGTCGTCTGATCCTTTGAAAAACTGGACACTTGCAGACCCGCAGAATGAAACCAACCCGATAGTAGAAAATCCGCAGGTAACAGAAATTCGACATGAAGATGGGAATAGCTTTCTGTTTAAAAAACCAGCTGCTGACGGAATAGTGGGAAATCGAAAAGCCATTAGTTTTAAAAGACTTCCAACTGATGTCCCTGTGGGAGAAATATATACGTTTTATATCAGGCTTAGGGTTGAATATTTCCCAAATAACCATGTGTTGGGGTGGGGTAGTGCCGAGCCAAAAGTGATACTTGAAAATGTTTACGATGGATTCGAACCTAGTCTTAGAGTGACCGATAGGTACGATAAACAGCTACCCGAGAAAAATGATGGAACATTAATGGTTAATAAAGATCCCTGGTACGATCACATTTTCAATTTTTCTAAAGGTCGAAAGGCTAAACCAATGAAGCTTGACACATGGTATGAGGTTTGGTGTGTAGCAGACAATCGAACCTTATCCAAAGGAGGTCAGAAATATGATGTCTATTTAAAGGGTGGTGATGAATTTCCTCAGCAACAAAAAGTCTACGAAGGCGCTGACTTTCGAATGAAAAGAGAACGCCCTATTATCATCTTCCAGTCTACTTGCAACACGGGTCCAATGGATAATCCATATGGTAATGGAGGGTTAATGTACGATGATCTGTATATGGCTAAGGGAGTACTTTTGACTTCTCCAATTGATTAGCGATCTAGAAGGATTTTCAGAGATTTTGTTTCCTTGCCGATTATCAGCTTAGCGAAATACAGTCCATTTGGCAGATCATTTTTAGGAGTCCAATCAACTGAATAATTCCCCTGACTCTGGAATTGATTGACAAGTTCTTCAACTTTCTTTCCCATCACATCATAAATGCTTAATTCTACCTCTGTGACAGCTGATAATCTATATTCGAAAGTTGCCATCAAATCAAAAGGATTTGGGTAGGCAGAAAGTTTGTAGTTGGATTCTTCTATATTTTCAACCGATAAGGCATCCCCGAATGTAGCAGTGACTGATTTATTCGAATTCATTGTCACGGTAATTTGATCTTCTGTTCCGGAGGCATCCCCACTCCAGCTCTGTAGTTGATTGCCTGAGCCAGGAATTGCAGTTAGTGTTACTTCTGTACCATCTTCATAAGTACCACCAGAGGGATTTAAAGTTATTGATCCATCTCCGATTATTGAAGTAGTAAGAGTATATACGGGAACGAAGCTTGCCTCTACGCTTTTATCTGAATCCATCGTAATGCTCACTGGATTTTGCCTGCCGGTTAAATCACCACTCCAGCCATTGAATTGGTATCCTGTGGATGCTGTAGCAGTCAAGTTTACAATAGTGTTTTCTGCATAAGTTCCACCAGTTGGATTTAGTGATATACTCCCTTCGCCTGTTATTGCCGTGGTAAGACTGTATTGAACTCCAAGCGAAATATCAATACCCAGTGATTTTGAAGTAGCTCCTTCGTTATCAGTTGCCACTGCAGTAAGTGTATAATTGCCTACTGGCACGCTATTCCATGTAATAGCAAATGGTGCTGTTGCATCTTCCCCAATTTTTTCATTCCCCTGAAAAAACTCAATGTTACTAATAGAGCCATCAGTATCAAACGCATCCACCTCAATGGTAATATCGCTTCCCGGAGTGAAACTTTCTTCATTAGTGGGAGAGGTTATACTTACAGAAGGTGAGTGATTTACTTCAGTGCCATCCCCTTCATACAGTTCGTCAAAATATGCTGTAGCTTCTCCTTCATCCTGAAGGTATACACCCGCTTTCCAGTAGCTTGGAAACGTCCAGTATGAAACATCCAGGTTTGCCTTTTCGTCTCCGTCAATGTCAATGATCATATTTCCGCCAACCAAACGAACATCAAAACCGAAGTATTCGGTAGGAGCCTCACCTAAATCTACATGGCTGGTATTGTCACCTGTGTCATCTGTTTTCACAGCCGCCCATAGATGGTTTACCGGTGTTTTGGTCAAGTGCTTGTAAATTCTTAATAGAGGCTTGTTTGGTCCAGACCCCTCATTGGCATCATCGTGAATTTGAACCACAGTCACCTGATCGCAGGTTTGCTCCTCGATTTTTAAACGACCATGTAGTGAGCGGTCCCCATCAGTGATGACCCAGTTGGTTTCATGTCTTAGCTCCGTACGCATACTAGTGCCAGTTTGATTAAAGGCTACTTTATCACCATCTACAACATAAAAATTATCGGATGAATAGCCGTTGATTAAATCGGACTGTGTGGCTATCGTGGAACTGGTAGGAGCCTGCAACTTGCTGCCACCAATAAAAGCCTGAAATCTGGGAATGTCGTATGGAGCATCGTATCCGGTAGGTTGAGAATTAATTGTAATGCCGACCTCAGATGAGGTTGTAGTCGATCCCTTATCGTCTGTTGCGACAGCAGTAAGTGAGTAGTTACCTTCTGCTACATTCTCCCATTCAAATGAATAGGGGGATGAGGTATCTTCACCAAGTTTGTTGCTCCCCTCAAAAAATTCTACTTTCGAAATGGTGCCATCACTATCCGATGCATTGGCAGTAATGGTGATGTCATCACTCTCGATAAAAGTGTCATTATTGGATGGATTGGTAATACTCACCGATGGTGGATTATTAGGAGAAGAGTGCGACACATCCAGAGCAAAAAATGAAACCTGAGCATAATCGCCGGGATCTCCAGAGTTGTTTTGATTGTAGTTGCCGGCCTTGAAATACATCCAGTCATCTTCAAACCCACTATCACTCATGTCAACTACATGCACAACATCATCCTTGCCATCTCGCATGATGGTTACCGTCAGCGTATTACCAACCACATCTATTTCATAGCTGAATTGCTCACCAAGTGCGATACCATCAGCAGGATCAGAAGCACTATTGCTTCTGCTTCCAATCATTTCGTACCATTGTTCAGAAGAGGTGGTTGGTTCATGGGCAAAGTAAATCGATCCCTTGGTGTTTCCAGGTAGTTTGCGATAGTATATCCTGCATGGTTCATCACTTGAGGCATGTATTTGTCCGATGATCACTCGTCCAATCTTATTGGATTCTCCTGTAGTAGAGACATGATCTACAGCAACCGTTGCTGTCATCGTTCCATCCACTCCTCCGGAAGCTTCCTGATTGGCGAGACTTGAAGAAGAGAAAACCCAGTTATTCAATCCAATGCCTTGGGTACTGATGCTGGTATTTCCTGCTCTAAGCATCTCTCGGAGTTCACTTCGAGGGTAGGTGCTTCCACCCGTTTCGCCATCGTTCGGACATCTAAATACCATTGCGCCCGTAGCTGGATCTGTATAAAATTCATTCTCACTTTCAAATCCACTTGTAAGTTCGGCTTCTAAAGCTTCAGTCTGATCAGGAAGTGTCACTTTCCATTTTGATAGATCAAAATTTCCACTTGGTGGCAAATTAGGATCCTGACCAAAACAATTCGCTGTAAGTGTAGAGGCTAGTGTATAAAATAACATAAATCGAATACAGGTCAATTTCCCCACTGATAAAAAATAATGCAAACTACCCATTCGAATGTTCATTAATTCTGTATTTTAGTAAACTGTGTACTTAGTACACAAAATAATAAATTAGTATTGAATAAAACGACACTTAATGCATATATTTTTTTAATCGTGACAATTTTAAACTGCATGAAACCTAAAACCTTATTAATCACACTATTCTATTTATTACTCATCCATGTCGGGATGGCCCAATCCATTCCTTCCACCTCTGTATTACCCAGAGAAGATTTAACGAAATATTTGAATGAAGAGGTACAGGAAAAATTGAAAGATGCTGATCAGTCAGAATTAGCGGAATATTTCCAAGAGCAATTCTCAGAGCGTTATTTCTATGACTATAAAACATTTTATGATCGTCTCCCGCACTATAATAGTGTATTTACAAATCAAGAAAATCATAAAAAGCGAGCACTGGATCACATGGGTAAATACAATGACTCAACCCAATGGGTAATGCCATTTACCTATCTCAATGGTGAACCTGTTAATGCATATGCGCTCAGACATCTGGCTCGTCAGCATAAGATGGTGGATATAGCGCTGCACTATTTCAACTCTGGGAAGGACCCAAAGTACATCAGATATTTTGAGAATCAATTGCGTTCTTTAAACGCTGCGCTGCACGCTAAGAAATATGAGACAATTGAAGATGGCAATGGAGTTTATGAGGCTTTTAGGTCAGGTTATCGCATTCTAAACTGGCTGTGGATACACAATATGTTTCTAAATGAGGCAGAATATTCTGATCAAGACCAGTTGATGACCATCGCAACTCTCTTACAGCATGGACAACACCTCTATGAAAGAAACGGTCAATTTAGCCCTGGGAATCATCAGACCAGAGGGGTTTCGGCATTGGCCATGTTGGCTATTTTGTTGAGAGATTTTGAAGGAACAGACCTTTGGCTAGAACGAGCAATGTCTAGATTAGGGGAGCATTTAGATCAGGAAATCAATGCCGATGGTTTTCAGTTTGAACGATCGGTACACTATCACATGAGCGACATCAACAACTATTTTTATGTGTATCAGCTTGCCAAAATCAACAACATAGAAGTAGATCCGGCTTGGGAAGAAAAGCTTAGAAGTTTATTCACAACTCTTGTCAAAATTGCTTATCCCGATCGTTCAGCTCCGGTGCTTCAGGACGATACCGAAATTCCCTGGGGAGAGAAAAATGACATTTCTGAGTCTATGACTTTGGGCTATTTATTGTTTGAAGATCCGGAATTTGGCTATTTCGCAACCAATAAAGTGGATAATCGGGTGTATTGGTTTCTAAGTAATGACCAGGTCAAAATGCTGGAAGATATTAAGAAGAAGAAACCTACATATGGTTCGCTGGCTTTTGAAGAAACCGGCTATTACATCATGCGTGAAGGGTGGGGAGAAGATGACAAGATGATGATAATCACCGCTGGTCTAGATGATAAAAAACCAGATCATCAGCATGGTGACATGTTAGGTGTCCAGGCAATAGCCAATGGACATGCCATATTGCCTAACTATCAGGTTCGTTATTCACTCAGTGACTTTGAATTTTTTAAGAACTCCATGGTCAAGAATGTTGCATTGGTAGATAACGAGCTGCAAGGAAAGCAATATGCCTCCAATAAAGGAGGTAGCGGATTTGGGAAGTTTCTGGAGCTCCCCAACCCAACAGTGATTGCGTGGGAAACCACGAACGATTTTGACTTTTTTGCAGGGAGTCATGATGGATTTGAGAATGTAGGAGTGGATTACACGCGCCAGGTCATTTATGTGAAAGATAATTTCTGGATTGTTAAGGACGACTTCTCATCCGATGGATCACACGATTACAAGCAGGTGTGGCAAGGTCATTATACGCATGAAGAAGGTCCTAACCTCCTAAGAGCCACTATGCCTGACGCTTGTGGTCACGACATATTTCAGCTAAGCCAAGCTGATGAAGTAGTAAGTGATGGTACAAGAGGCAAGCACTGGAGCGTCGTTTCAAAAAAGGCCCAAAATGACTTCAGCTTTATAACCATCATTTATCCCTACTGCGGATACAGCGACCGGTTAGATGAGAATGCAGATGAGATGATGATTGGCGATTGGAGAGTTAACCAGTCTCAATGGAAGTTAGATGGATCAAATCCAACAAGTCTGAGCGCAGATGATAGAGTGTATCTTTTTAATGTGAAAGAAGTGAGTAGCGAAAAGCTGAATTTAAAGTCTGAGGAAGAAATGGATTTATTTATTAAGACTGAGGATGATCAATTTGTGATTTACTCACTAGATAAGAATGAACAAACTATTGAAGTACAGAAGAAAAAAGGCAAGAAAATGAACAAAACTCTAAAGCCTGGAGAAGCTTTAAGACTGGATATCAACTAATGTTCGAAATACCAATATGAGAATAAGCAACAACCCAAACACAATCCCATGAAAAAGTTTTTAAAATTTCTACTATCCTTTGGCCCGGGAATTTTTGCCATTGGTTATACAATAGGTACAGGTAGTGTGACCTCTATGATTGTGGCTGGAAACTCTTTTGGTATGGATCTGTTGTGGGTGTTATTTTTTAGCTGTCTCTTCTCTGGTGTTCTCATTTATGTCTCAGGCCACTACTACCTGATGACCAAAGAGACCCTTCTTTTTTCAATTAAAAAGCATTTGAAATTTGGACAAATTATAGCTCTGGCCATCATTGTTACGGTGGGTATAGGACAATGGAATTCACTAATAGGTATTCTTGGAATTACATCGAATGTTGTCTTTGAGATTATTCAAATCAGCTTCCCGGAAGCTTCCAATCACAAGTACTACATCGTTTTAGGACTGGCGGTAATGATCATTGGAATTTTCTACGCTTTGCTTTTAAGCGGTAGTTATACACTCTTTGAAAAGGTACTGGCAATATTCGTGTCCATGATGGGACTCAGTTTTGTCTTTACGCTGTTCTTTGTTTTTCCAATGCCAACAGAAGTTATCATGGGGTTGATCCCTAAAATACCACAAGTGGAGGGTGCTGGAATTCTTATTGCTGCATTCGTCGGAACTACGATGGCCGCTGCTACATTTCTTTCTCGTCCACTCTTTATTCAGGGTAAGCAATGGTCGGTAAGTGATACCAAAACACAAAGAAATGATTCTATTGTAGCAACCATCCTGATTTTTGTGATTAGTGGGTCTATTATGGCTGTCGCAAGTGGAAGTCTCTATGGCACAGGAAAGGAAATTACACATGTCTTGGATATGTCAGATACGCTGGAACCTTCAGTTGGGAGGTTTGCTGTTTCCATCTTCTTTGCAGGCACTTTGAGTGCAGGCCTGTCTTCGATATTCCCATGTCTCATGATTGTTCCATTGATGCTGGCTGATTACTCATCAGGAAAACTAGATATATCCTCTAAGAGATTTAGAATCATTACTGGGGTTGCCAGCATACTGGCCTTAAGTGTCCCGATTTTCGGATTCAACCCGATAAAAGGTCAAATTATCACGCAGGTTTTTAATGTGTTCGGATTACCGATTGTTGTGGGATGTTTGCTGTTTCTATGGAATCGAAAGCAAACAAATTTACCTGGCAAGAGGGTTTGGACTAATTTAATAATGACTGGAGCGTTGGCTTTTTCGTTCATTATCATGATTAACGGTTTAATAGATATTTTTTCTTGAAAAAATGGGTCTGTCTAAACATATAATTTTTGTCATGGGAGTATCTGGATGCGGAAAAACCTTAATTGGTAAGATGCTATCGAAAGCATTATCAGTTCCCTTTTTCGATGCAGATGAATTTCACAGCGAGGAGAACAAAACAAAAATGAGCAGTGGAATTCCTTTGAGTGATGAGGATCGGCAACCGTGGTTAGAAAAGCTTAATAAAGAAGCAAGAAAGCACACTTTCCAGGGTTGTGTAATCGCTTGTTCAGCTTTGAAAGAGAAATACAGGAGATTGCTAATTAAAGGAATTGAGCCAAATGTTCAATGGGTGTATCTAAAAGGGGATTATGATACGATTTATAGTCGGATGAATGCACGATCGGATCACTACATGCCTGCAGAGATGTTACAATCTCAATTTGATGATTTAGAAGAGCCTGGTAATGCAATAAATATCAACGTTTCATTAGCCCCAGAGCAAATAATTAAAGACATAAAACAAAGATTAAAATGAGTTCAGAGATCGGATTAATTGGATTAGGCGTAATGGGCAAAAGCCTGAGTCGCAACCTGGCTCAAAAAGGTTTTAAAATTTCCATATTTAACCGTCACGTTGCAGGAAAAGAAGAGGATGTGGCCGTCAAATTTCAGCGAGAACATCAGGAGCTTAAGGAAGCCCAACCATTTGATGATCTCGGTGAATTTGTCAAATCATTGGAAACGCCGAGGAAGATCATACTCATGGTCAATGCCGGGCCCACTGTAGACTTGGTATTAAATGATTTACGGGAATTCCTGGAACCAAATGATATCGTAATCGATGGAGGTAATTCACACTATCAGGAAACCAGTAGGCGAATGAGCGAGTTGGAAGCGCATGGACTGATATTTATGGGGACCGGAGTTTCAGGAGGGGAGGAAGGAGCTCTGAAGGGTCCTTCCATCATGCCATCTGGCCAGAAGGATGCATATTCAAAAATTCAGAAATATCTGGAGGCTATTGCAGCGAGAGACGCTGATGGGAAACCATGCTGTACGTATATAGGAAAAGAAGGGAGTGGTCATTTTGTAAAAATGATCCACAATGGCATTGAGTACGTTGAGATGCAATTACTTGCCGAATGCTATGCGATTTTGAAAAGGCAAGGCACATTAAATGAAGATATTGCTAAGGTCTTTGAATCGTGGAGGCAAGATCTGGATAGCTATCTTCTACAAATCACCATTGATATTCTTCGAAAGAAGGAAAAAAATGGCTATTTACTTGATAAAATCCTTGATAAAGCTGGCAACAAGGGAACCGGAAATTGGGCGACAGTTTCCATAGCGAGTTTTGGCCAGCCAGCCACATTAATTCCGGCCGCACTGTTTGCTCGATACCTATCTTTTTTCAAAGAGCTACGCCTTGAAAATGCTGAAAATTTTAGCACGAATAAATTTTCCGGGGGGATATCGAGGGATCAGCTGAAGGACGGCTATCAGTTCGCCCGAATCATGAATCATCACCAGGGATTTGCCCTTATCCATCGTGCCTCGGAGCAGCATGGATGGGACATTGATCTTAGTGAACTAGCCAGAATATGGACAGGTGGATGTATTATCAAGTCTGACTTTATGAAGGAGTTGGTTCAATACTTAAAAGCTGATATTGGCCTGCTTAAGAATGCGAAATTAATTGAAACAATAGACGGTACCCATAGCTCGATTCAGTCCGTAGCGGCATCATGCATCAAAGGAGAAATTCATGCACCGTGTTTGATTGAGTCAGTGAATTATTTCCATGGTCAAAAAACACTAGCATTGCCAGCAAATCTAATCCAGGCCCAGCGTGACTATTTCGGTGCACACACCTATCAACGGGTGGATGATCCATCGGGCAAGTTCCATCACACGGAATGGTGATATTAAAAAGCAATCATGTTTAAGCCCGAAGTTGAATTCCAATTTTTGAACTTAATTCGCGACAAAGCCAATTAGATAGATGACCAAAATAGGCCCATTAGATACCGCTGTTTCCCATGACTCCTACGAATGTACCATTGCAGTGGAATGTTGTGTGTTCGGCTTTCAGGACAATCAGTTAAAAATATTGCTGGTCAAAAGATCCATCGAACCGTTTAAAGATCATTGGATGCTCCCTGGGGGAACGATGAGTGAGGGAATGACGTTATCCGAATCGGTCAATCAGGTACTTAATAACCTAACAGGGATAGAAAAAATGTCTCTTGAACAAGTGGCATGTTACAGTAAAGTAGACAGGCACCCTGTGAAACGAGTTGTTTCTGTTTCATTCTATGCATTGGTCAAGCCTGAGAATTATCCAACGATCCCTAAAAATTACATTTCTGATATCAAATGGTTCGGGCTTGATGAATTGCCAAAATTAGGATTTGACCATGATTTACTTTTAGCTGACGCCTTAGAAAAGCTAAGAGGCAACCTAAGAGATCATTTTGTCTTTGGTGAATTATTGCCTGATCAATTTACGCTCACGGAGCTTCAGGAATTGTATGAAAACATCCTTGGTGAAAGCCTGGATAGAAGAAACTTCAGAAAAAAAATTCTACAGATGGACCTACTGGAAGCCACAAATGAGAAGAAAGTAGGCGTTAAGGGAGGCCCCTCTTTGTATCGTCTGAAAAAATAGCAAAAATATCAGTTGATATACTTGTATGTTTTCACTTCTGTGTATAAATTACACAGAATAAACAATCTTAAATTATACCCACTATGAACAATAAGGTCGTCACATTTGGTGAAATCATGTTGAGACTGGCCCCACCTGGTTTTCTTAGATTTTCACAAGCAAACAGTTTTGATGTTGTTTATGGAGGTGGTGAATCCAATGTAGCCGTTTCACTGGCCAACTATGGTGTACCCGTTGATTTTGTTACCCGTTTGCCAAAGAACGACATAGGGGAGTGCGCACTGATGGAGATGAGGAAGCGAGGAGTTAATACGCAAAATATCATTTTTGGTGGAGACCGATTAGGGATCTACTTCTTGGAAACAGGAGCAGTTAGCAGAGGTAGTAAAGTCGTTTATGATCGTGCTCACTCCGCGATGGCAGAGATTAAGGCGGGCATGATTGATTGGGATAAAGTATTTGAAGGAGCCACATGGTTCCACTGGACGGGTATTACACCTGCTATCTCACAAGGTGCAGCAGATGCATGCCTGGAGGCATTGAAAGTGGCATCCGACAAAGGAATTTCAATTTCAACAGATTTAAACTACAGAGCCAAACTTTGGAAGTATTGTGATGATGCGAAGCGTGAGGAGATCATGACGGAGTTGACTTCTTATTGTGATATCGTTCTTGGAAATGAGGAGGATGCCGAGATGCATTTTGGTATCAAGCCTGAAGGGATCTCTGTTCAAACAGAGGGTCATAATGTGAAAGCTGAAGCATTCCTCTCCGTATGCCAGCAAATGATGAAGAAATTTCCACGAGCAAAGAAGGTGATTACAACCCTTCGTGGCTCTATTTCAGCTTCTCATAATACGTGGGCAGGCGTGCTTTACGACGGAAAAAAGCTGTTCGAAACACGTCAGTATCAGATTACGGACATTGTGGATCGCGTGGGAGGCGGAGACTCCTTCATGGGAGGCTTGATTTACGGATTGCTAAAATATCCGGACGATGACCAGAATGCGCTTGACTTTGCAGTGGCTGCTTCATGCTTGAAGCACACGATCAAAGGTGATGCAAACCTAGTGACCGTTGCTGAAGTAGAGAAACTGATGGGAGGAGACGCTTCCGGGAGAGTTGCCAGATAAAATATTTGGGGGTGATGGTTTTCAAAATACAGATTATGATTCGCTTCATAGATTTCACCCCCATTTTTTAAAATACTGTTATGAAACCATGTGTAGCTATCATTTGTGGTGGTGGTCCCGCACCGGGCATCAATACAGTTATTGCAGCTGTAGCCAAGGCATTCTTAGCCGATAACTATCGGGTGATAGGGGTTCATCATGGGTATCAGGGATTATTTTCTGAGAATCCTGAAATCAAAAGTTTTGATTTCGATCATGCAGATCGGATCTTTAGTAGAGGAGGATCGACCCTCATTATGAGTCGATTTAAACCGAAAGATGAGGATTTCAATACCCAAATTTTCGAAAAAGAAAACATAAAACTGCTGGTAACTATTGGTGGTGATGACACTGCATCAACTGCTAACAGGATCACCAAATACCTGGCTTCTCAGAACATTTCGATAAGCAATATTCATGTCCCAAAGACGATAGATAATGATCTGCCGCTACCGGATCGGAATCCGACATTCGGCTTTCATTCTGCAAAAGATGAAGGAGTTCGAATAGGTAATACCGTGTATGAAGATGCACGTACATCGAGGCAGTGGTTTGTCATGTCAGTGATGGGTCGCTCTGCAGGGCATCTGGCCTTTGGGGTAGCAACAGGTTGTCATTTTCCAATGATGATCATTCCTGAGATGTTCAATAAGACCAAGGTCTCGTTTGATAAAATCATTAAGCTATGCATTTCTTCCATTATCAAGCGAAAAATTGCCGGTATAGAACATGGTGTGGTGGTCATCAGTGAGGGCGTATTTCACATCCTGGATGAGGAGGAGATAAAGAACAGTGACATTAGTATGACGTATGATGCACATGGACACCCGGAATTGGGAAATGTTAGCAAAGCACATATTTTCAATGTGTTGCTACAAAAAGAGCTTCAGTCATTGTCTCTGGACATAAAAAGTAGACCGGTAGAACTTGGTTATGAATTAAGATGTACCCGACCGATCGGTTTGGATCTAACACTTTGTTCACTGCTTGGCCTGGGAGTAAAAAAGCTATTCAATGAAGGAGTGAGTGGATGCATTGTCAGCGCAAACTCCTCGGGAGATATTACACCCATATTTTTGTCAGATTTCGAAAAGGATGGTAAAATCCCACCGCGTCTGGTAAATATGGAGTCTCAAATAGCAAAGCTGTTTTTCCAGGAGCTACATTACCTGACGGAGGAAGATGCTGTTTATGCAAAACACTACTTGCCCAACCCGGAAGCATATGAATTTCTTAAAATCCTGGAATGGTGAAAAGGAAGGTTGTCACATTTGGAGAAGTAATGATGCGTTTTTCACCGCCAGGCTATGCAAAGTTCTCCCAAGCAACCACTGTCGAGTTGGCATATGGAGGAGGAGAGGCCAATGTGGCTATTTCACTGGCCTATTTCGGACTTGAGGCATTTCACATCACCTGCTTTCCGGATAATCTGGTTGGTAGATCAGCTACTCAATATTTAAGACATCACTGGCTGCATACCAAATACATTACCTACGGAGAAGGACGAATGGGTAAGTATTTTTTAGAAAAGGGAGCTGTTCATCGTCCGAGTGAGGTGGTTTACGAACGAGATAACTCTGCATTTTCCAAGATCAAACCTGGTACATTTGATTGGAAACGCATTTTACGAAATGCAGACTGGTTTCATTGGACAGGCATTACACCCGGGATTTCAGAAAATGCTGCTGAATCATTGAGACAGGCCATTCAGGTTGCAAATGAAGTAGGTGTTCCGGTTTCGGTAGATGTGCATTCCAGAAAAAATCTATGGCAGTATGGTAAGGATAAGACAGAAGTAATGCCTAAGCTGGTGCAGGGATGCGATGTAGTCATTGCATCTCCTTATGATATGCAGGAAAACTTAGGTGTGGCTAATGAGAATGACGATTTGCAGGCAGCATCTGAGAAGTTAAAAGAAAAATTTCCAAGAGTTCAAAAGGTCGTGGATAAGAAAAGAGAGACATTAAGTGCATCACACAATCGTATTCAAGGATTCATATGGAATGACAAAGAGGTTCTCACATCTCCTTCATTTGATGTGACTCATATTGTCGATCGTGTGGGTACCGGAGATGCATATGCTGCCGGGATGATCTATGGATTACTGAATCTACAAGACGATCAAAAAGCGGTTGATTTTGCTGCTGCGGCCTGTTCACTCAAACATACCGTAGAGGGTGATGCAAATGTGATATCAGCAGAGGCGGTCAATAGTTTAGTACAAGGAAATACATCAGGAAGAATAAAACGATAAACAAAATGGCACGATTTACACGAATTGAGGTAGTTATAAAAATGAGAGAAACCGGCATGGTTCCGGTTTTTTATCACAAGGATATTGACATGTGCAAAGAGGTGCTGAAGGCCTGCTACGCCGGAGGTGTGCGTGTTTTCGAATTTACCAATCGGGGTGATTTTGCGCATGAGGTGTTTGCAGAGCTAAACAAATTTGCAGAAAAAGAATGTCCTGAAATGATCCTGGGAGTTGGATCTATTATCGATGGACCCACTACTGCACTTTACTTACAGCTTGGGTCAAACTTCATCGTATCCCCTATGATGGACGAAGAAATGGCCAAAATCTGTAATAAACGAAAAGTAGCCTGGAGTCCAGGATGTGGGTCGGTTACAGAAATCGTGAAGGCGCATGAATTGGGATCAGAAGTTGTGAAAATATTCCCAGGATCGCAGGTTGGTGGTCCTGCGTTTGTAAAAGGAGTAAGAGGACCATTTCCGTATGCCAGTATTATGCCAACGGGAGGAGTTTCTCCCAATGAAGAGAACCTTAAAGGATGGGTGGAAGCAGGTGTGCACTGTGTGGGAATTGGCTCGCAACTATTCCCTAAGGATGTTTTAGCGAATAAGGACTTTGATGCGATCACTCAAAAATGTTCGGATGCTTTGGCAATCATCAAGAGGTTGCGAGGAGAGTAAATTGCCAACTGAATATTAAACAACATCAATAAATGGAAATAGCAATTATTGCTCATGATGGCAAAAAGGCTGAAATGGTTCAGTTTTTATTGGATCATAAATCTTTGTTGAAGACCGCCAATCTAACATCAACCGGCACGACGGGACAACATGTTGAGAAAGCCGGTTTGCAAGTGAGACGATTATTGTCAGGACCTTTGGGTGGCGATGCGCAGATTGCAGCACTGGCGGCAGAGAAAAAGATAGATGCAGTGGTCTTTTTTAGAGATCCTCTCGATAAACATCCGCATGAGCCCGATGTTCAAATGCTTTTACGTATCTGCGATGTACACAACATTCCTCTTGCTACAAATCCTGCCTCGGCCAGCCTGATATTTAAAGCGTTTGAAGGAGTGGTAGATGAATAGAATTAATCTAGTTGTTTCTTGTGTTTGTGTTCGTGCCTTCAGATACAAACCATTACCTTTACGTCGCTCTGGTATAGCAATATACAAACCTGAGAATTTTAACTTAAATGGGTTTGTTTGGTGCGCTAGATCACGCCCACTATGGGGATCATCGAATGTGCTGACTGACTCATAATCTTTCTTTATAAGAGGTTTGATATATGTGCATGCCAGAGTTTTTTACTTAGGACAACTAGAAATTCTCAGAAAAATGCTCTTTGAGTATTTCTCTAAGACCATCCTTGTTTAGGTATTTTATCCGAAAACCTTTCACCTCATCATATTCTGAAGCTTTGATTTTGTCATCCGGATTCATAGATGAGGTAAGAATGATCAATACCGGCTTGGGTTGTTTATTTTTCAATTGACGGTACTTATTCAAAAATTCCCAGGCGTTCATCTGTGGTAAATTGATATCAAGAAAAATCAACTCAGGCATTCTGTCAGCATTTTTGAGATAGTCAAGTGCCAAGGCACCACTTTTAGCCACCTCTACTGAATTTGCACAATCCAGTTTTTTAATTGCACGAGTGTGAAGAAAATTGCAGTCATTGTCATCATCAATGAGCAAAATACAATCCAATTTCTTCATTATTTGCGATTAGGTATTAATTGTAAAATAGAATGAACTTCCTTCACCAGCTTTCGATTCTGCCCAAATCTGCCCATAGTGAAGTTCAACAATTTTTTTACAATTTGCCAGTCCTAGCCCGTACCCGCTATAGTCTTCCGGCCCATGTAATTTTTTGAAGATTAAGAAAATATTCTCTTTATCTTTTTCATCAAATCCAATTCCATTGTCTCGAACCATAAATAAGTATCCACCACTTCGATCAATTTGATCTGCCTCAATCTGTATTATAGGCTTTTCATTTGGCTTACGAAACTTTATGCCATTTAAAATCAGGTTTTGAAAGAGCTGACTCAGGACAATTTCATTTCCCTTGACTTTTGGTAACGAGCCAACAGTAATAATAGCGCCATTGTCTTTAATATGAGACTGAATATCTTTTAACACATGCCTGACTATCTTATTGCAGTCAACCATTTCAAATTCAATTCTTTTGCTAAGTAAAGCGTATTCAAGCAAACCCATAATGAGTTTATCCATTCGTTTAGCTGATTGCGAAATGGAATTCAGGTATGATTTTGCTTCTATTGTGAGTTCTTCACCAAAATCCTCATCAAATGCTTCTATGTAGTTGATGATGGTAAGCAGAGGATGCTTGAGATCGTGAGAAGCAATGTAGGCAAACTGTTCCATCTCAATACTCTTAGCCTCTAGGATGGAGATTTGTTTTAATAATTCATCCTGTTTTATTTTCTCAGTTACATCCTGACAAGTCCCGACCATCTCAACAACCTCATCATCATTTGTAAAAATTTGGCCCATCAGATAGATGTCTTTTACCTGCCCATCCTGTAGCAAGATTTTGTGACGGAAGTGTTGAAAATTCTTACCCGCGATAGAAGTTTCAACCATTTTAGTGACATATTCCTGGTCATCAGGGTGGACGTAACTAAAGTAAGTCTCGTAAGTCAGACCGCCCTTTTTGTCACGCCCAAAAATATTGTAAAGATTGTCAGACCAAATAACCTCATTCGTGATGAGATCCCATTTCCAATGACCCATCATTACGATTTCCTCAGCAAAATTTAGTAAGTGATTTTTCCTTTTTAATTCACTTTCTGATTTCATGCGGGAGCTAATATCCGCATATGAGACCAAAATCATATTTTCAAATTCTTCCGGAAGTAGCGAAAGGTTCAAACTAACCGGAAACTCATTACCGGATTTGTTTATTGCGAGGATATAATCGTCCTCATTGATGTCCTTGATCGAATGATCCATGAACTTCCTTATTACATCCTTATGACGCTTTCTGGATTTTGTTTGAATTAATAGATCGATTGAATTGCCAATCAATTCAGTATCAGTGTATCCGAAAAGAGCGCTCGCATTTTCATTTATATAACATACCTCACTTTTTTTATTAAGTGCGATAAGTGCACCAGGAACTGACTTGAGAATTTCTAGTTTTTTGGATAGATCTTGAAGCATATAATTCTTCGCGTTGCAAATCAATTGTGGTTGGAAGTGTTAAAATAAAAAGAATTACTGCTTTTATTGTTTTTTCACTTTCATACTTGATCCCACCCAATGAATTGTTGTAGTTTTAATAACGATTAAAGTATTCGCTGATGAGATTTAAAACTTTAGCAATAATCAGCCTGATCTTTGTGTCATTTTATGGCCATGGACAAATCTGTAAATATGTTGTCAATGATAAAGATCCATTAACTGATGATATCATACGTACTGTAAAAACACGCCTTACAGGTCCAACCCCTTTTTATTACATCTACTATATAAGAAATGGAAGCGATTACAAATTCAGCGTGGAGGTTGGGGACTATGGTGAACTTACTGATGCAATTCCTAAAGGGAGTGAATTGGCTATGCGGACAGGAAGCGGTGCGGTAGTACGGATGAGTTCTTTAGCAGAATCGAAACCTGAAATCATTGATGATTTTGGTAGTAAGATTACGAAATATGAAATCGCTTTTCAAATGACTGAGCAAACGATGAAGGACATTGCCGAGACAGGTATTGTATTCATTCGTATAAAAGCAATGAATAATTCATTTAGCGATTTGGAGATTCCAACCGGCGTGGTTGAAATCTCACAGCAAAAAGCCGAATGTATCTTTAAATAGGCTATTCCGATCTCAGAGTTTCGGTTGGATTCTTATTTGCATTAATCCACACCTGCGAGAAAATGGTAGCCAATGCTATCATACCAACGATAAAAAGGGTTGGAACAAATATTGAATGATCAATGGGCGCATGAAAAGCCATTTGATTGACCCAAAGACCATTTAACCACATAGCAAATGGTATTGCTACAGCCGAACTGACAATAATCATTATAAAAAATCCTTTACCCATTGACAAAATCAGTGAACGGAACGAAGCGCCCAGTACTTTTCGAATTCCAATTTCCTTCACTTTGGTTTTTAACTCGAAGCTGACCATGCCTAGGAATCCAAGACCGGTAATAGAAAGAGCAATCATGGCGACATAGGTCAGGATATTGCCCAGGTCATAGAAATACTGGTAGAACTCATCTAGCTGTGCATTTAAAAAGCCACCATCAAACTCTCTTGCAGGATCAAATTCGATCCAGGCACTTTCAAGACGCTTTGCTTCCTGTATTAGACTATTGTTTTTGACCTTTAGATATGCATATTCGTATCGTTCTGGTTGAATCCTTAAACCCATAGGTCGAATAGATCTCATTAGTGGCTCCCAATGATAGTCCTTAACAACTCCTGCTATAGTTAACCCCAAGGTGTCAAGAAACAGTGTTTCACCAATTGCGTGGCTCGAAGATTCGAATCCATAGGTTTTCACAGCTGTTTCATTAATAATCAAAAACTTTTCATTTTCATCAGATGCTTGTTTTGGGAAGTTATTACCAGCGACTATTTGTAGCCCCATCATCTCTACATAGTTAGGGTCTACAGAAAAATGATAAAGTGTGATTGGCTCCTGATCTTCCTTCCATCTGGCACGGTTTCCATGGGATCGTCCAATAGCCGGATGGTGTGATGCAAATGAGACTGCTTCCACTCCAGTAATTTTTTCATAATGTGACTTCACCAATTCAGGATCGTGATCATGAGTATTCACATAGAAGATCTCTGATTCATTAAATCCATAATTTGCATTGACTAAAAAATTCGCTTGCTTGTGAAGAATTAAAATGGTGACTAACATCAGTATGGAAAGACAGAACTGAATGCTTATGAGTGTACGTTTCCCCGTGATAAAACCAACAATTGAACGGCGTTTTGAAGGGTTGGAGGAAATGGATGCCTTCAGCGAATTAATTGCTTTAATCTTAGATAGGAATAGGGCAGGACCTATACCGGTGAATAGACCTAAAATAATGGTAAAGAGAACGAAATAGCCATAAGTGCCAAGAGCATCTTTGAGTGAGATCCCAACCATATTGAAAATCCATATTTCGTTGAAAACATTAATAAGATATCGATAAATGAAAATGGATACGACTAGTGAAATAAGCGCAGTGAGTATTGACTCTGTTAAGAACTGCGAAATGATCTGTCTTCTGCTAGCACCGTTTACTTTTCTGATGCCAATTTCTTTTGCTCTGCTAAGCGATTTGGCAATGGAGAGGTTGGTGTAGTTGATTGATGCGGTAACAAGCACAATGAAACCCAATAGTCCAAAGAATGCAAGCAGGAACCAGGGCAATGTAAACGATATTTCGTTAGACATAACTCTGCCAGGCACTATCTCATTTAGTGCCTGAAGTCGAAAAACCCGATTCGGTCTATCCTCAGGAATCTCGAGGTTTGCCTTTGCAAGCTCATTGATGATTTGTTCCGTTTCCGCTCGATCATCTTGGGTATTTAATACCAGGTAATTGTAGTTATCCCATATATTTTCCCAATCATTATATCGATCACTTAAGATTTCTTTCTCTGCAAGGATTGGGATTGTGGAAAAAGATGCAAGTGCTTCAAATTCAAGATGTGTATTATCATCAGATTTGGACGTGATTCCTGTAATCTTGTAGGATCCATGATCTTCAAATTCGATTGTTTTTCCGAAAGCGGATTCATTTGGAAAGAGCTTATTCGCAAGTTCATGGCTTAATATGACACTAAAAGGATCAGTAAGCGCAGTGGATGGATCCCCCTCGTCCAATTTGAAGCCAAAAACCTTAAAAAAGTCTTCATCTGCATATAATGACTGAATGTTCAGGATTTTATGAGGTGAGCGAATCTCACCGCGAAAGTCACCATTTAGGTTAGTGGCGGTTTTTACAAAGGAGTAATGATCTATAAGATGTTTTTTAAATGGCAAGGAAGAGGTGGCATAAGCCTCATCGAAGGGTCCTTCTTGCCCTTCAGTATATGTTGTGATCCGATAAGTGGTATCACCATTTGGGTGAAATCTATCGTATTGAAAATGATCATAAACAAGTAAAATGAGCACCAGACAAATAGACATACTGAGGGATAGTCCAAAAATGTTTAATCCGGTAAATAGCTTGTGCTTCCAAAGATTTCTGATCGCGATCGTTAGGTAGTTACGTAGCATCCTTTAGTATTTTAAGTTGAACTGTATGACAGGTGTCAACCTAAGGATGTTGCAGATAAGGAAAAGTTGTATTTCTCAATATACTTAAAGCTCTTTTTCCAGAATATTTGCCCACTCTATATCAAAAGGCTTTTCTTCAAATCCTTCTGGCAGTGTATAAGAGAGAGCTCCTTGTATTCGGTTTTTAGAGTTAGGGTGAGTTGCAATGATTTCCAGGTCATCCGGATAGGTTTTTTCTTCTGCTTTAAGCTTTGTGAAGAAGTGAGCAAGGCGTGAGGGGTTAATCTGTACTTTCGTCATCAGGTCATAGGCAAATTCATCTGCTTCTCTTTCCTGCTTTCTATCAAAGCCAGTAGAAATCAATATCTTGGAGATTTCAGAGATCATCACGGCATCTCCTCCGCTAAGTACAGCCACTAGTACACTCAATCCGAGCTCTTTCATAAGTCTATCGATCAGGTCTCCATTTTCATGGTGACCAATTTCATGAGCTATGATACCCGCTACCTGCTCGGGGTTGTCAGCAAAGGTTAGTAGGCCTGAAAACACATAGATATGACCGTCTATGGTTGCAAAAGCATTGACTTCACTGTTGTTGTCAATGAGGTGAAATTTGTATTCATATTTTTGGGGCTGCAACGAGTCCAATAACCTTTTGGTAATGGGAGAAAGTATATTCTCTACCGTGCTGTCCGGATAAAATTCAAACTCATCTTCCAGGTCGTCCATGATGAGCTCAGCCAAATCTTTCTCACGTTCTTTGCTAAGGCGGAAATCAGAATCAGGAAGACTTAAAGGCCGCCATGTAAATGCCAGCCAGATTAGACCAAAAATCAAAACAAGGATCAGCAGCTCACGCCAGACTTTCATTGAGGAGGTAAATTTTGAATTTTACTTTCATCTACATTCTTCTTTTTGAAGACCATCTCATACGAAAGCCTTCCAAAGAACAGGAAGTAGTACATCCTTCCTTTTTTGGCTTTTACCGCACCTACAATGCTAAATACAAAATAGGCCAGGTTAAAGATGATCGCCATGATTAGATATCCTTTGAAAGTGTCTGTTAGTTCCCAATCAAAGAAATAGATTCGGATTCCCCAGAAAACACCAATGGCATTGATGATAGTGGTGGGAAGCTGACTAATAAGGGATTGCAAAGAATGAAAATGTACAAACAGGCCTTTCGACCTGTTTGTAAAATAATATACGATTGCAGCAATGAGATTGATGATAGGCAAAGGAAGGCCAATAGCCACCGATGCAAACATCATGAGGTAGGACCCCATGGCATCATCTCGTTCTCTCTCGCTTAATTCGTCTGGCTGTGGTATTTCGTGATACGCTTCGTTACTCATGGTTTTCCTGAAAATGGAGGGTAATCATCTGTCATAAAAGACATATAAACGTTTACTCTGGTAGCCCATCGCAGTGTGCCAACATTAAATTCATGCCAGCTTTGTGGATAGTTTGCTGTGAATAGCACGACCCACCAGGCCAGAAATTGAAGCACCATAGAGGCGATTGACCGGAAGAATAAAAGAAACATATGTGGTAGGATCACATAAATGAAACCAAAGAAAGTCCTAAGAAGCAAAACGCCTCGACTTAATCTTTCCGGGTATGGAATCTCCAACGTGATGTAATCATCCTTTGCATTGATTCCAAAAGGAGGATAGCCGTCACATAAGTTATACAATCGGGCATTTAATCTAAGATTCCAGCGGTACAAGCCTTCTTGAAATTCAAAAAAGCTTTGAGGGTATTTTCCTGTAAACAGCACGATCCACCATGAGATGAATGATAGAACAGCACCCCACAATGAGACGAAAATCAATAGAAAAAGGTGCGGCAATGCAATGTAAATCGCTCCAAAAAGGGTTCTCAAGAGCAGCTCTCCTCGAGAGTATCGCTCCTGATACTTAATGTCTAATTTCATTTATTTAAAGGTTAGGTTTAGAAGCAATTTAACCACCTAAATGGAATTAGAAAACAGAGAATGCCTGAGAGGTGTGAAATTTAGTTAAGTGTTCCATTCACGCTTTGAGAAAAATTAAACAAAAAAAGCCCTGAATCTCTTCAGGGCTTGTTCTATCCTTCTCTTAAATGCTTAACCTAATCGTATTATGAGAGATGTGATTTCATAAGCTGTTGGCGAATGGATATCACATGATAGAACACTGCAAAAGGCAGCAAAACGGATGCCAGAAATAGATAAGGCAGCCTTACAAATCCAAAATTTCCACTCATGGTATCCATGAAATAATAAGTGGATATAAAGCTGAATACCGTAATACTTAAAATCCCAAGTGAAATAATATTCCAAATCAAAATGCCCCTGGTCCGGATGATGCCTTTCTGAACAAGAGCTCCCACAATTAGTGCTGAAATACCCACTAAAATGTCATAATTAAGCCCCTCAAAGGTGACTCGTTTTGGGAACACTCCGTTAAGGAAGGCACCATAGATCAAAAGCTCTACGGCTATACGAAAAGATTGAATGTAAATGACTTGATGATCTTTTAGTTTGGATATGGCCTCTAGTATCCAATTTCTTGATGTGTAAGAAATAATACTCACAAGCGCAGGAATCACGATTAGCAAAGGTATTCTCGGGGGGAAACCAAAATCCTCAAGCCACCGGCTGTTCGAAAGAGCGGAGATGTAAATCAGCCAACCGACGATGATAAAGGAATAGGCTCTTTTTCTCTTGGGTGGATCATCACTTTTCTGAAGGATCAGCAATGGAGAAAATATCATGAGCACTGTTAGTAAATAAAAACCTGCTTCTACCATGGGCTATTGAGTTATAATTATTTGCTCATCCTCGTAAATAACACCGAATCTCTTTCCATCATTTTCTACTACGCATGTAAAAGGGAATGGATAAGCCTTGTCTCCATTAGGAATCCAATCTTTCTGGTTGTAATCGATCGTAATAAACAAACCGGTTTCCCCTCCAATAGCACAAAACTTCTCAAAGTCGCCACTGAATTTTCTCAAATTACATTGCTTATTCAAGAGATCAAGAGCTGCTTTTACATCGGAAACAGGTAGTCCAACCTCGCTAATATGCTGAAAAGATGATGAATTAAAATCCTGAGTGGATGGTATTTTCAGATTCTTTCGGGCGATGAACTCTACAATATTTCCAGCAGGGTCATAAAAGTAGAGGGCTTCAGCATTCCAGTTCTTAAAGTCAACAATTTCATTTCCGTGGAAGGGGAGTATGTTTGTTCTGGCTTTTATCCAGGATAGTGCCTCTTTGATTTGATAGGAGGGGATGTTAATTGCGAAGTGATAATAGGCTGTATTAGGGGATTCTTGGAAGGTGAGCTGGGTATCACCCACAACTAAACAAACCTGATTACCATTACTCTTTACTATTGGAACACCCAGAGTCTGCGAATAAAAATGACTGATTTTATCTAATCTGGTTGTGCCGAGAGTAAGGTTTATTATTTTCATCATTAAGAATCATTCATTGTTTCTCCAAACATGATTCTATGACCATCTATGGTTCGAATACCAAACTCTCTTTGCCCCCACGGTTGATTAGTGAGCGGGCTGGTTATTTCAACATCGTTGATTTTGCACTCACTAAAAAAAGAATCAATCAAGGTTGTTTCTACATAAGCAAAATACGAGTGATTATTAGTTTCATAAGCTGACACATCTTCACGACATTCTCCTAGCATTAGAAAAAACTCATCTCTTTGAATAAAAGCCCAATTCTCATCCGTCCAAACAGATTTAAAATCTAATTGATCTATATAAAAGGCAACCGATTTTTTTAGGTCTTGTACTGCTAAAACATGTCTTGTTCCAGTGAATTTTGTCATGAATTCAATTTAATAAAAAAAGCCCCGAATTACTTCGGGGCTACATCTATCAGCTCTTAAAATAGTTTAACCTAATCGTATTATGAGAGTGGTGATAGATGGTACGTTACACGTAAAAGCTCCCATTAGGGTTATCAATTGATAAGAAAAATTAACAACATCACTAAATTATTCTTGAATTCCTTCCTGATCTAGTAAAAAAGCGTATTGAAGGGCAGTTGTCTTGTAGCGTTTAAATCTTCCTGATGCACCACCATGTCCGGCTTCCATATCGGTATCTAATATCAGGGTGTTGTCATCGGTTTTCATCTCTCTCAATTTTGCTACCCACTTAGCCGGCTCCCAATATTGGACCTGAGAATCAAAAAGACCTGTGGTTACTAGCATGTTTGGATAATCCTGAGCGGTAACATTGTCGTAAGGAGAATATGACATCATGTATTCATATGATTCCAGTTCTTTTGGATTGCCCCATTCATCAAACTCATTGGTAGTCAATGGAATGGTCTCATCCCACATCGTTGACACCACATCTACGAAAGGCACTGCTGCCAGTATACCATTATAAAGTTCGGGAGCCAGGTTCACAACAGCGCCCATTAGCAATCCTCCGGCACTTCCGCCTTGAGCATAGAGATGTTCAGTGGAGGTATAGTTCTCCTCAATGAGGTATTTGGAACAGTCGATGAAGTCGTTGAAGGTGTTCATTTTCTTAAACATCTTCCCATCTTCATACCACTGTCGGCCCATCATTTGCCCTCCACGGATATGTGCAATAGCGAAAGCAAACCCACGATCAAGCAAGCTTAACCTTACAGAACTAAAGCTCGCATCGATGGTGGCTCCATAAGAACCGTATCCATATTGTAGAAGTGGACCATTGCCGTCTTTCTCAAATCCTTTCTTATAAACAATAGAGATTGGCACTTTCTCTCCATCTCTAACGGTAGCCCAAATCCGTTCGGTCACATAATCTTCAGGATTGTGTCCACCTACAACTTCCTGACGCTTCATCAGCGTTTTTTCCTTGGTCTCCATGTTGTAATCGTAGGTCGAGTTTGGTGTGGTCATTGAAGTATAGCCAAACCGCAGGATGTTGGTATCAAACTCGGCATTGGTAGATATATATGCATTATAGGCCGGCTCACCAAAATCAAGGTAATGTTCATCACCTGAATTCTGATTGATTATTCGCAGGTTTGTCAGCCCATTTTCACGCTCATCTACAACCATGTACTCATTGAATAATTCAACTCCTTCCAAGAGTACATTATCGCGATGAGGAATGACCTCTTTCCAACTGGATTCATCCGTGTTAGCTATTGGTGTTTCCATTAACTTGAAGTTGGTTGCATCACGATTGGTCACGATGTACCACTTGTCTTTGAAATGTGAAATGCTGTACTCATGGGCGTTTTCATCTCTCGGAATGAACTGCTTAAAATCTCCTCGAGGATTATTTGCATCAAGCACATGGTAATCGCTTACCAGCGTGCTACTGTTCCAGATAATTACAAAATCATCAGATTTTGATTTGTACACACCAATGTAAAAGGATGGATCTTTTTCATGATACACCATCACATCCATTTCAGGTTGTGTTCCCAGTTCGTGTCTATAGACCTTTTCTGATAGGAGAGACACTTTGTTTTTTGCTGTATAGAAAAGGGTTTTGTTGTCGTTGGCCCAAGCACCACCACCAGTGGTGTTTTCGATACGATCATCAAGAAATTCTCCTGTTTCCAGGTTTTTGAATCGGATGGTGTAGATACGTCTACTCAGAGTGTCCTCTGCAAAAGCAAGGATTTTGTTATCCGGACTTACATTCAATCCGCCTGCTGCATAGTAGCCATAGCCTTCTGCCATTTCATTTACATTCAAAAGAATTTCTTCTTCCGCTTCCAGGCTTCCATTCTTTCGGCAATAGATCGGGTACTCACCACCTTCTTCATATCTTGTGTAGTACCAGTATCCATTTGATAAGTATGGTACAGATTCGTCGGTTTGTTTTATTCTACCTACGATCTCATCATAGAGCTTTTGCTGAAGGTCTTCTGTGTGCGACATCACTTTTTTAGTGTAGTCGTTTTCAGCATTAAGATAGTTAAGCACTTGAGTCGTATGCTCATCCGGATTTTCCGCCCGCTTTTGTTCGTCGGTCAGTCGCATCCAGAAGTAGGGGTCTACCCTGGTTTGTCCATGCTCTTTTAAAATGGTATCAGCCTTCGCTGCAACGGGTGCATCAGGTCTCATAGGTTTTTCTTCAGTTTTTTGATTGGTACATGCAGCCAGCAGAATTAATCCTGCCATTAGCATTGCAAGTGATCGGAGGTTTTTCATTTGAGTGAGGTTTTATTTAGGTGACAAGTTCCCTAATGCCTCTAAAATTTCCTAATTGATTTTTATGATTGGCAAATAAAAAAGACAGGCTCCTGCCTGCCTTCATTATTCGGCTTGTTAATTCATTACTTAAACATTTCGCTCACCACCAGGTCCTTTGATCCTGGGGTGTACTTGTAGAATCCTTCGCCAGTCTTGGCACCCAGATATCCAGCTGTTACCATATTAACGAGCAGTGGACATGGAGCATATTTTGGATTACCAAATCCTTCATAAAGTACGTTCATAATTGAAAGGCATACGTCCAACCCAATAAAATCGGCAAGCTGCAAAGGTCCCATAGGGTGGGCCATACCCAGTTTCATAACGGTATCAATTTCTTCTACTCCGGCAACTCCCTCATGAAGGGTGATGATCGCTTCATTGATCATAGGCATGAGGATACGATTTGCCACGAAACCGGGATAATCGTTCACCTCTACCGGGACCTTCTTCAGGTTCTTGCTCATTTCCATGATCGTATTAGTCGTCTCGTCGGATGTAGCATATCCTCGGATCACTTCGATCAGTTTCATGACTGGAACGGGGTTCATGAAGTGCATACCGATCACTTTATCTGGTCGCTTGGTAGCAGCAGCGATCTTAGTAATAGAGATAGAAGAAGTATTGGTTGCCAGAATCGCACTATCCGGAGAATTGGCATCCATTGCCTCAAAAATTTTCTTTTTGATGTCAAAGTTTTCGGTTGCTGCCTCTACAACCAGATCCGCGTTTTTCACTCCCTCCTCAGTAGAAGTGAATGTGCTGATGTTTTTAAGTGCTGATTCTTTATCTGATTCAGAGATTTTTTCTTTCTGAACCATACGGTCCAGGTTTTTTGTGATCGTGGCTATTGCTTTTTCCAGTGCAGCCTCGTTGATGTCAATTAATGCAACATTGTATCCATTTTGAGCAAACACATGAGCGATACCATTCCCCATGGTGCCACTTCCGATTACTGATATATTTTTCATTTTGATTCTTTTGGTTCAGTTTGTAAAACAGGAGGAGAAATAATCTTGTTTTAAGATCTTAAGATTTAACAAAAAAAGACCCTGAACTTGGTTCAGGGCTATTGATGTTAGTTATTCTTACCTACGCAATTCAAATCTTCGAAAGCCAGTTTTAGTCGTTCCACGAAAGACTTTTCAGCTTCTCTGATCCATACACGAGGATCATACTTTTTCTTATTTGGCTTGTCTTCTCCTTCGGGATTTCCAATTTGGCCTTGCAGATAGCCTTCGTTTGCCTGGTAGTATCCTCGTACGCCATCCCAGTATGCCCACTGCAGATCAGTATCGATGTTCATTTTAATTGCACCGTAAGAAATTGCCTCTCTGATTTCTTCCCGAGAAGAACCTGATCCGCCATGGAAAACAAAGTTGACCGGGTTGTGACCTGTATTGTGTTTTTCCTGAATGTGATCCTGAGAGTTCTTAAGGATAATAGGGGTGAGCTTTACGTTTCCTGGTTTGTATACCCCGTGCACATTTCCGAAAGCAGCGGCTATAGTAAAGTTGTCACTCACTTCTTTCAATTTCTCGTAAGCGTAAGCAACCTCTTCCGGCTGAGTGTAAAGCATCGAATTATCAACGTCCGTATTATCGACTCCATCTTCTTCACCTCCGGTTACTCCTAGTTCAATCTCCAATGTCATACCCATTTTATTCATGCGTTTGAAGTATTCAACGCAAGTTCCAATATTATCTTCGATCGGTTCTTCCGAAAGATCAAGCATATGAGAAGAATAAAGTGGCTTACCGGTTTGCTCGAAATGCTTTTCTCCAGCATCCAGTAGTCCATCAATCCATGGAAGTAGCTTTCGGGCTGCATGATCCGTGTGTAGGATAACCGTAACTCCATATGCCTCAGCCATTTGGTGCACATGGTGAGCACCAGCAACACCACCGGCTATTGCAGCAGCCTGACCATCATTTGAAAGGCCTTTTCCAGCCATAAAAGCGGCACCACCATTAGAAAACTGAATCATTACAGGAGAATTGATATCTCTTGCAGCTTCTAATACAGCATTCACTGTACTGGAACTGGTAACATTTACAGCGGGTAGCGCAAAGTCATTTTCATTGGCATAATTAAGAAGGTCTGTCACCTCCTGTCCGGTAAGAACACCAGGTCTGAATTTCATTGTATAAGGATTTGAGAGTTATAAACAGAATTTGTTCCGCAAATATAACTTCTACCTCATGGAATGAAAATGATCGATCAAGCTTCGTGGTAAGCTTGCTGAATAGTTTTTGTATCTATTTGTGGATCGGAATCAATAAGCTGAGATTCCGTGTCCCACTTGTAAGCAGCTACAGCGAATAGGATGATCAGGTAAAGCAGTTTGATTAGGATTTTCCACTTCATGACCTTTTGGACACAGCATCGAACCTAAAGGTTTAAAGCGGTTGTAAAAAATGACGGTTTGTAGACGAATGGTTGATATTTGTAGATGAACAAAAAAATGGCGCAACACCTTGAAATTGAGTTTATTGACCTTTTGAGTTGCGCCTTTAGTCCTAAAATTATTTTTCGTTTATTTCTTTCTTCATCATTGCATAATATATAAGGAAGCCAATGGCAATACTCACTGCCTCGATTCCATAAGGCATTGCTTCATCGCCATCAAGTCCCATGGAGTCAATCACAATGAGCCCAAGTCCTCCAAACAAGACAATAATTCCCCATTTCAATGCGCTGTGTCTATTGTCCTTTTTAGTAAATAGGTTGGCTGTCTCTGAGTTTACCATGTCCTTGTCAATGAGTTTCTTTTTTAGTGAATAGTTCGTGAGTGTTGTTACGAAGAGAATCACCGATCCGAAAACGGAGATGATTGCAATAATTGGTATTAAATCGTCCATAATTCTGTAATTTATAGTTTGAACATCTTTTCCCGTTGGACAGGGGAGCATTAAAGAAATGTTGCACTTTCTAAAATATTTTTCTGAGTGCAACATTCTTGTTATAACTACTGACATATTAGGTATCCATGCAAGAAAAAGAACTGGTACGTCAGGTATTGAGTGGAAGCGATTCCGCTATACGGTTGCTTATTGGTAAATATGAGCGACTTGTAATTCATATGGTAGCCAGGGTTGTTTCTGATGATATGGATCGGGAGGAGTTGTGTCAGGATGTTTTTGTAAAAGTGATTGATAAACTGAGCACTTTTCATTTTGACTCTAAACTATCTACCTGGATAGCTACCATTGCCTACCGCATGGCAGTTAATTTTGCTAAGAAGAAGAAAATGGATCAGGTGGGTTTGGATGAAGTAGAGTTTAAAATTGGAGCCGTTTCTGAGGCAACTGAAGAGCAGGACATGAAACGATTCATTCTAAAATTAGTGGATCAATTACCGGTTAATTACAAATCGGTACTGACACTCTTTTACCTGGATGGATTTAGCTATCCGGAGATAGTGGAAGTGACAGGAATGCCGGAAGGAACGGTGAAAAATTATATTCATCGAGCCAGACAGAAACTTAAGAAAATAGTAGAAGAACAAGCAAGGAAGGAGGTAGCATTGCTATGAATAAACAAATAGAAGATTTGATTGATGAGGCGCTGAAGACAGAGCCATCGTTTCAATTAAGAAAGGATTTCAAGGATCGGGTACTGCAGGTTATCAAAAGAAAAGAAAAGGCCAGCCAAAGAAGACTTTATTTATGGATGGCCCTGGGTACACTGGTTATTTTTGGTTTCGGATATGCCACCATAGCCTATTTTATGCCAACAGTATTGGAAAGCTTTGGTGGAGTGACTAATACGCTGGAACAGATTATTCCACTAGGCATTCTTGCCGGAGTAATCATTTTTGCCATTCAATATCTGGATAAGAAGCTCGTCAAGGATCGAATGCTTCACATCTAAAGATTATAGAAATGGCTTATCAATGGGCTCCCAAAGCTCAATTTTTCTACCCTCTGGATCCATGATCCAGCCAAACTTCCCATATTCATACTCCTCTATTTCTCCCACTACCTGAACCCCCTCATTCTTTAGTGTCTCTAGTAGTTCCACCAGGTTTTCCACCCGATAGTTGAACATGTACTCTTTTTCACTGGGGCTGAAATATTTCGTGTCAGCACTGAATGGACTCCAGGCGGTGGTACATTCTTTTTCCTTATCATTATGATCCCGCCACTTGAATAGACCCCCATATTGATCCGACTCGATCCCCAGGTGATCATTGTACCATTTTTTCATTTTCTCAGGATCGTTGGTCTTAAAGAAAATACCTCCAATTCCGGTTACTCGCTTTTTCATATGCTTGATGTTTTGACTCAAATAAAGAGAGAAAAACACCCTGGAAAAAATGAAAAATAAAAATCACCCGAATGGGTGAGGGACTATTTGCCGTCTTGGCAGTCCATATAGTTAGCCATGGCATCTTCAGCTAATGATTGCTGCCTTTTTGCTTCAGCTGCATTGTCAAGTGCGTGCTGAGCTTGCCTCTCAGCTTCCGCCTGAGCATTTTTAGCTATTTCTATTTGCATTTGCGCTTCAATGGCCGCCTTCTCAGCTTCATCCGCTTTGATGAACGCATAGGCAAAAAAGAAAAGGGTGGTAAATGCCAGAATAATGGTTAGGATGTTCTTTTTCATAGTTCAGCTATTTTGACCCTTCACATTCAGCAAGTGCCTGTGCAGCGAGTGCGGCTTGCTCTCGTGCTTCTGCTGCAGAAGCTTCTGCTATTGCCTGCAACTCCATGGCTTGTTCTCTTAGTTTTTCTACCTCCTGTCTTTGCATTTCAGCTTCCATGCGTGCTTTCTCTGCTTCGTCTGCTTTAATGAAGGAATAAATTAGAAATGAGATACTGATCAGCCCCAAGAAGCAGAATGTGATGATTTGTGTGGTCTTGTTCATTTGTCTTCGAATGATTAGTCGGTCCAGTAAATATATAAATGCCAATAGCGTGGCGATTAATGCAGTCAATGGCGATTCAAAATAGGTGGCAGGGAGTAAGGCAATTACGCCAACCAGTTTTAGGTAGTCCACCCAGTGCTGATCTTCTCTTGATTGAAATCTTTGGAAGTAAATAAAGGCCAGTACTGCTGCCATTAAAGCAGGCAACCAGCTTCCAATAGTTTCATAATACTCGTTTCTGAGGTGAATGGTGATCAACCACAGGGCAAAGGCAACTACTGTTTGTTTACTCCAGAAAGTGTGAGGATTGTCCAGTAAGAAGTAATAGATAACAACAAGTCCTAAAAGTATTACCAAAAGTAGGTTACTGACATTATCACTAAATATTTTCTGAATTAGAATAATAAGAACCGTGAACAGTAACCACGGAACTCCATACTTAAAGATGTCTTTCATGTGCGGCGGTGATTAGGTTAATTTTTATTAAAAATACTGGTTTTGGCGCACTCTTTGAACCGCTCACAAAAAAACTGCTATTTTTAAAATCAATCTTTTCAATATTGCGTTGAAAGAATACGTCTAAAAATTTATGTACATGTATAAGTTGTTGTTGATAGTTGGGTTTGCACTTCTCACTTCATTCGGAATTTCAACCGAATACAGTGAAGATATTCATTTCTTTATTGAAGGAGATACGCTAAAGACACTGGAGCCAAAAGAAGAGCACCCGAGTGAGGCGTATGTAATTACCAATCTTTTAAAACGCATCCATTATCGGAAGCTTCCACTGAATGATTCCATTTCATCTGTCATTTTTGACAATTATCTGGAATCGCTTGATCCTAATAAGGCCACCTTTTATGCTTCTGATATTGAAGGATTTGAATCTTACCGCTTCAAACTAGATGACCAGATTCCAGAAGGTGACCTGCAGTTTGCCTATGATGTATTCGATTTATACCGCAAGCGCTCACTTAGCCAAATTGATTATGTTTTCAAGCTTTTGGAAACGGAGTTTGATTTCTCTAAAGAAGAGTACTATGTTTTTGACCGAGAGGATGCAAGCTGGCCACAAAATCAAGGAGATAGAAACGAAATCTGGAGAAAGATCATTAAGAATCAGGCACTCAGCTATAAACTGGCAGGCAGAGAGTGGGAAGACATTTCTGAAAGTCTGACAAAAAGATATCAACGCATTCAAAAGGCTATTTATCAATATAATAGTGAGGATGTATTTCAGAGTTATATGAATGCATACACCAATGCATACGATCCTCACACCGATTACTTTTCTCCACCGGATGCCGAAAATTTCCAGATTGATATGAGTCTTTCGCTAGAGGGAATTGGAGCACGCCTGATGCAGAACCTTGACTACACTCAGGTGGCTGAAATTATTCCGGGAGGACCGGCCTATAAGAGCAAGCAGCTTCACAAAGACGATAAAATTATCGGTGTAGCACAGGGTGACGATGGAGAGTTTTTAGATGTGATCGGATGGAGGCTGGATGACGTTGTAGCTAAAATTCGGGGTGAAAAGGGCACAGTAGTAAGACTCCAAATCCTGAAAGCCAGTGATGGCATTAATGCATTGCCTGACACGCTGAGACTGGTCAGAGAAAAAATCAACCTGGAGCAGCAGGCAGCTAAGTCTGAAATGATCCCAATTACAGAAGGGAATACCACTTACAACCTGGGTGTGATTACTGTGCCAAGCTTCTATCTCAACTTTGATGAATTGAGAGCTGGTAAGGAAGATTACAGAAGTACAACCAGAGATGTGAAGAATTTGATCACGGAACTGAAAGCCCAGGGAATGGACGGTCTACTCATCGACCTCCGTTTCAATGGGGGAGGTTCTTTGCAGGAAGCTATTGAAATGAGCGGGCTCTTTATCCCAGACGGACCTGTTGTTCAGGTGCGTAATTACGATCAGTCAGTAGATAAAATGGACGATGAGGACGGAGGTGAGGTGTTCTATGACGGACCGCTGGCTGTATTGGTAAATCGAGGCAGTGCATCAGCTTCTGAGATTTTCTCTGGAGCGATTCAGGATTATCGCCGAGGTGTTATCATTGGTGAAAGCACATTCGGTAAAGGCACAGTTCAAAACATCATCGATTTGAGCCGCTACATCAGAAATCCGGAGTTGAATCTGGGTCAGCTCAAAATGACGCTTGCTAAATTCTACCGGGTTACCGGGAGCAGCAACCAGCGTGTAGGCATAGCACCAGATGTACAATTCCCATCCATTTATTCTCAGGAAGATTTTGGAGAGGCCAGTCGTGAAAATGCACTTCCATGGGATGAAATTACCAGTGCGAAATTTAAACCGACCAATACGATCTCGGAGGAATTGCTGGACTACCTTAATGCGCTATACAGAGAAGACTTAAACACAGATCCGGACCTTCAAAAACTGGTGAGAGATATTGAAAAGGCTAAGGAGAGTAGAGATAGAAAGTCAGTTTCATTAAATCTGGAAACCCGAAGGGCAAACTCCAATGACGAAGATGATTTGGCAACCGCGGTTGACAATACGGACATTGCCGAGAAGGATGAGATTGATGAGAAGCTGAAGAAAGACCCATACCTAAAGGAAGGCCTTAGACTTTTAGCTGCAATGAAGAAATATAAGATTGGCTAGGCAACCATTTCAGAATTTCTTCATCATTATATCAGAACCTAATTATTATAAATACATGAAGAAATCAATTATAGCTATTCTTTTCCTGATAAGTTTTTCAAGTTTGGCTCAAAATACCCTTGCTAAGGCTGAGCTGGAGGCTGAAAATGTTGATGAAGTCCGTATCGAAGGATCATTTGTGGATGTGTATGTCAATTCAGGTGACAAGGTGTACTTCAAAGGTATAATTACTGGTAATGGAGATGAAGGCGATTATCGATTCGAAACGGATATTGTTGGCAAGACACTGGTGATCCGGGTGGACAGAAAAACAAGCAGGAGCTGGCGCAACTATCGAATCACTGAATCCCGGATTGATGTGACAATTACAGATGGGGTTAAATTGGATATTGACAATTCATCCGGAGATATAAATGTGGCAAACCTTCGAGCTTCATCATCCAATATTGAAGCTACGAGTGGTGATATCACGCTGCGTAGTATTGTGGCGAATTTAAACGTGGAGACTTCCAGTGGAGATATTGATATCGATGGGTTAACTGGTGATTCGGAGATTGAATCTACCAGCGGAGATCAGGAAATATATAATTCCAGGGGGAATATTGAAACAAGAGCCAGCTCTGGAGATATCACCGTTTCCGGCTTTAATGGAAAAATTGAAATTCAGGCTACCTCTGGGGATGTGGATGTTAGAAAGGGGGTAGGTGCTTTGAAAATACGAACCTCATCAGGCGAAATTGATGGGTATGGAATTGAGGTGAATGATGATTGTTATTTTGATGCTACTTCAGGAAATATTGAAATAGATTTTACAAATGACCTGGATGATCTGAGCTTTGATTTGACTGCCACGTCAGGAGATTTAGATGTAGGAAATCGGTCCGGCGAGAAACGATTGGTGATTGACCGAGGTGGAATAAAAATAACGGGCACCACCTCCAGTGGTGATCAGGAATACGAATAAAAAAAGGCTGGAATATTCCAGCCTTTTCTTTTATTGACCAATCTGAAAATTATGCATGCTCCAATTCAGGTGCTATAGGAAAATCAATATCTGTTTCAGCGATGTGGTTTGTATAATTTGTTATCGTATTAACTGCTATAAAACCAATTAGCTCAGCTAAAGAAGCTTTATTGTATCCTACACCAAAGAAGTTGTTAATGTATTCCTGATCCGGATTTCCCCGGGTAATAGTCATTTGCTTAGCCAGGTCTGTTAATGCTTTCAGTTTTTCATCCTGGATATCGCCTGTCCTTATTGCTACGGTCTCATCTTCAGTGAGTCCTTGCATCTTACCTACAGTGGTATGTGCCGCCAGGCAATAGTCACAGGCATTTTCCTGCGCCACCGATAAAGCGATTGCTTCCACTTCTTTTCCATTGAATTCTCCATGGGAGAGCGTGTTGTTAAGGTCCAGGACACCTTTGAGTGCCTTCGATGAATTGCCAATGGTCGCATACACATTAGGTACGTTTCCCAACTTAGCTTTTAAGCCCTCAAATATCTCTTTCGATTCATCACTGGCTTGTTCAACGGTTAAAGCTTCTAAATTTTTCATTTTTGATTGTTTATGTTTTTGAATATTTGTATCAATCAAACAAGTCTTGTTTATTGAGGTTCTTTCAGTTTGGGACTATGAAGGCCTATGTCATACACTTGACGATTTTACACTTTGTGTCTAATAATTGGAACTAGTTGATAGGGGAAGAAAATCCACTTTTGTTTAATAGCTATCAAATAGACATTTTTGCCGGTGACGAAATTTTAACCTAACCCAAAAGCACATATGGAAAAGCCATATATTGATTCTAACACCAGCTTACCGGAAATTACCGTCAAGGCAGTATTTCTTGGAGCTATTTTATCTGTAGTACTTTCAGCTGCTAACGCATACTTTGGCTTGTTTGCTGGCCTCACCGTTTCCGCATCAATTCCTGCTGCAGTTATTTCAATGGCCCTTTTAAAGGTCTTTAAAAATTCAAACATCCTGGAAAACAACCTTGTACAAACAGCCGCTTCTGCTGGAGAGTCATTGGCTGCAGGTGTGATTTTCACTATTCCTGCCCTGGTGATCATGGGCTACTGGGAAGAGTTTAACTATTTCGAAACAATGGCAATTGCCATGTGTGGAGGTGTTCTCGGAATATTGTTCACTATACCTTTGAGAAAGGCTTTGATCGTTGAAGAAAATCTGAAATTCCCTGAGGGTGTTGCAACGGCAGAAGTGCTAAAGACAGGAGAAGAAGGAGGTAAGGCAGTTAAATACCTCGTTTGGGGATCAATCATTGGTGGGCTTTTCAAGCTTTCAGATTCTGCACTGAATCTATGGAGTGGCTTATTTGAAAGAGCAACACTCATTGGTCAAAAATTTTATGGATACTTCAGCTTAAACCTTTCTCCCGCATTGGTAGCTGTAGGCTATATCGTAGGGCTCAATATTGCATTTCTTGTATTCTTTGGTGGAGTTATCACCTGGTGGATTGCCATGCCGATCTATATAGGCTCTGAAGGTTTTGAAGCAGTAGCTGCAGAGTTGGTAGCATTAGGGAGCTTTAGCAGTGTAAGTGATGTGAATGTGGATAATATGGGAGGAGCACTGTGGAGTGCCAAGATGAGATACTTGGGAGTAGGAGCCATGGTAGTGGGAGGTCTATGGGCGCTTTTGAGTCTGGCTGGCTCACTGGGAACGGCATTTAAAGCAGGGATTTCAGCTTTCAAGAAAGGCGGTACTTCAATGAAGGATCAAATCAGAACCGAAATGGACACTCCAATGTCCTGGGTGATCATTGCCATTGGTGTCATGGTGGTTCCGATATTTTTGATCTATCAATCTGCAATTGGAGATGCGACGGTGACTACTACAATGACACTTATTATGGTGGTGGCAGGTTTCCTATTCGCAGCTGTGGCTGGCTATATGGCCGGTCTCGTAGGTAGCTCCAACAACCCTATCTCAGGAGTCACCATTGCAACGATACTTTTTGCATCCATTCTACTTCTTACCTTGATGGGTACTGGAAATGAAATGGCAGGTGCAGCAGGAGCCATCTTAATTGGAGCAGTGGTATGTTGTGCAGCAGCCATAGCCGGTGATAACATGCAAGATCTTAAAGCAGGACATATCCTGGGTGCGACTCCATACAAGCAGCAAATCATGCAGGTAGTGGGAGTTGTATCGGGAGCCCTTGCAATCCCAATCGTATTGAATATTTTACTAATTGGAAACGGAATTGGTGCACCTACACCCGAGCAACCAGAGGCATTAGCAGCACCTCAGGCAACATTAATGATGAGTGTGGCACAAGGGATCTTCGGTGGGGGACTGCCGTGGAACATCATCTATATTGGAGCAGGTATTGCTGTGGCTATCATTGCATTTGACCAATACCTAAAATCAAAAGGGTCTGACTTTAGAATGCCAGTACTTGCTGTTGCAGTGGGTCTTTATCTTCCGTTTGAACTTGATTCATCCATTTTTGTGGGAGGTGTACTTGCCTATATGCTATCCAAGGCCACCAAGTCAAATAAGAATGTGGAGCGAGGCAATAATGCAGGCTTGTTGCTGGCTTCAGGACTTATCACAGGGGAAGCATTGATGGGAATTCTTATCGCTGGTCTTACCGTGGGAGTAATGAAGTCAGGAGGTGATCCAAATGCAATGAGGATCTTTGAAGATGTTTCCAGCTGGCCAGGGTTAATCATCTTTGGCTTGATCATATACTTCATATATAAAATGGTAATCAAAGTATCTAAAGAAGAAGATTAGACTGTTCGATACTGAACGAATATACTGTACACCTGGCTTCACTATTAAATGTAGGGTCAGGTGTATTTTTTTGTAAATCAGCTACTTATACAATCTGGCATGATTTTGACCTTAATGGAAGTGAAAACTCAATAACCCATGCTTAAGAATTATCTAAAAACAGCAATTAGAAACCTTTCACGCAACAAGATCTATAGTATCCTGAATGTGTTGGGTTTAGCGCTAGGAATTGGATGCGCTTTGGTGATCTACAAGGTTATTGTTTATGAAAATAGCTTTGATAAACATCAGGAGCATTATGAAAACATCTATCGAGTAGTTGGTCAGGGTATTCGGTCAGGTGACGTTTCAAAAGGCATGGGAACGCCTCACCCTGTTGGTCCTGCTTTAAGAGAAGACTATCCGGAGATTAAAAATGTTGTACGAACCCATTATGACTATGGAGATCAGATCAATGTAAAGGACGGGGTTGATATTAAGAAATTTTTGCTTGAAGAGGGGGTTGTATATACCGAGAATGCTTTCTTCAAAATATTCAGTGCTGAATTTCTGGCTGGAGACAGCAAGACAGCTCTCACCGAGCCAAACACCGCAGTGATTTCTGCCTCACAGTCACGAAAACTGTTTGGATTAAGCGAGGGAGATGAGTCCAAAGCGATGGGAGAAACTTTTAATGTAGGTAATCTAATAGATTTCAAGATTGTAGGTGTTATCGCTGATCCTCCTGAGGCAACAAACTTTCCTTTTACCGTACTTTTAGAATATAATGGACAGGCTGCCAGCAATCCATATTTTGGTGAAGGGAAACGATGGAATTCAACGGCTTCAAATACGAATACATACATTCTTGTTGGAGATGATTTTAACCAGGAGGCATTCGACACTAAGCTAATAGACTTTGTGGAAAAGCATTACGAAGAAGGGGCCTCTGAAAGAAGAAGGTTTGTCACTCAGCCTTTGGCTGATATTCACTTTGATGATGAATACGGAAACTATGTTTATTCCACATCTCCGGCTCTCATAAAAGCCCTTGGTATCATCGCGATCTTTCTGGTATTGACGGCATGCATCAACTTCATCAACCTTGCTACTGCTCAGGCGGCCAACAGATCTAAAGAGATAGGCATTAGAAAAGCAATAGGGGGTTACTCGCGACAGTTGGTCATTCAGTTTTTTACTGAAATCACATTGATTACTCTGGTAGCATTATTTTGTTCACTGGCAATCGCTGAGTTTTTATTTGTTCAGTTGGAAGATGTCATAAGCACTCGTTTAACATTGGACTTATTTTCCGGATTTGAAACCCTCGGCTTTTTACTTATTCTTTTGGTGATGGTTAGTTTTCTTTCGGGATTTTATCCATCCATCTTGCTGAGCGGGATGAATACGGTAAAAGCTTTGAAAAGTAAGATCACTGCCAGGGAACATTCCGGAGGACTTAATCTTCGCAAGGCACTAGTGGTTGCTCAATTCACCATTTCCCAGTTTTTGATCATTGGCACGGTTATCATTTCAGCGCAAATGCGATATTTCATAGAAAAAGACCTGGGTTTTGAAAAAGAGGCAATTGTAAAAAGTTATCTACCTGAACGTGACGAAGTAAAAAACGCGCGATTTAAGGCTATGATGCTTGAGAATCCTTCGATCCAGGATGTAACTTTTTCACTGAGTTCGCCAACTGGAAACTCCAATTCTCACTCAAATTTCAACTACCCACCTTTGGATATTGAAGAAGACTACAATGCCAGCTTCAAACCAGCAGATGAGCATTATATGAATCTTTATGGATTGGAACTTCTTGCAGGTAGAGATCTTAGAAAAGATGATAGCTCGAATTATGTTATTATAAATCAGCAAATAGCTGATCTAATGGGTTTTAAAGACAAATATGAAGGAGCAATTGGAGAACGGCTAACTTCTGGATGGAGTGGAGATAAAAAAGTTATTGGGGTTATGAAGGATTTTCATTCTCGGGATTTGAGCGAAGGGTTTCAGTATGTGATGCTATTAAGAGATCCAGAGGTGTATTATGAAGTTGCATTTAAGACGAAAGATGGAGTCAATGTCAAGCAAGCCATTACCCACTTTGAGTATACATGGGAGAAGGTGTATCCGGAGTATGTTCAGAATTGGCAGTTCTATGATGAAGAGCTAGCTGAAAATTATGAGCAAGAGCAAAGTGTCGCTACATTAATGACTACTTTTTCCGCAGTTTCAATAATCATTGGGTGTTTAGGGTTGTACGGCTTGATCGCCTTTATTTCTGCTAACAGAACAAAGGAAGTGGGTATTAGAAAGGTGCTGGGTGCATCAGTTCTTGGTATTATCGGGAAGTTTACCAAAGAAGTTTTTGTACTTGTAATTGTAGCATTTTTGATTGCTGCTCCGGCTGCCTATTATATTCTCAATCAATGGCTAAATGATTACGAGTTTAGGATAGCTATTGGATTTGAGTTCTTTGTGCTGGCATTCCTTGCTACCTTATTGATAGCTGCATTAACGGTTAGTCATCGTACCATCAGCACAGCATTGATCAATCCTGCGACTACCCTAAAAGACGAATAAATCAGGTTTTAAGAGCAGTCTGATGAATGAATTTTCTTCGGGCTGTCTCTTTATAAAATTTGACACAGAAGCCTGCCAAACTTTCCATATATTTGACGGATTCGCAATTTTTGCAACACCTGATATATGAGTAAAGAACAGTTTAGTAACCGCTGGGGGATCGTGCTGGCGGCTCTTGGAATGGCAATAGGTGCTGGCAACCTGTGGCGCTTCCCGAGACTAGCCGGACAATATGGCGGCTCTTTTATTTTACTATGGATCTTGTTTTTGTTTATTTGGTCCATTCCTCTCTTACTTTCAGAGTTTGCAATTGGTAAAAAATTTAAAAGCGGAGTTATCGGAAGCTTCGCTCGGTTTGCAGGAAAGAAGTATACCTGGATGGGTTTTTTTATTACCATCTGTACGCTGGGTATTGCCTTTTACTACTCCATCGTTACTGCCTGGTCTTTTAGATATCTGACATTTTCATTGGGAAACCTCTTTAAGGAAGCAACGCTTCAGGAATCACTGCAGGCAAACCCTGATTATCTGGCCAACTTTTGGAACGGAATTTCCAATGGCGATTGGATTACAGTCATTGTGTATATCTGTGTGATTTTCCTGGCTGCATTCATTTTGATTCGAGGTGTAAAAAATGGACTGGAAAAAGCCAATAAGTTGCTTATTCCCAGCCTCTTCATTTTATTGATCATTATCGTAATCGTTTCCCTAAACATGGAAGGGGGTGTTCGTGGGCTGGAATATATGTTTGCAATCGATTGGACCCTATTTAGCAATCCAACGATCTGGATTGAAGCCTTGTCTCAATCTGCATGGAGTACGGGTGCAGGCTGGGGATTGATGATGACCCTATCCGCTTTTTCCAGGGATAATGAAGACGTGACACTCAATACATTTATTGGTGCATTTGGAAATAACACAGCTTCGCTACTTTCAGGTATGGCTATACTCCCAGCCGTATTTGCGTTGGCAGCTTCGGATGCAGAAGCCATATCCTATCTTCAATCAGGCAATCAGGCATTGACCTTCACCATTATTCCGATGCTTTTTGCCAATGTGCCTGGAGGTGACTATCTGTCTGCGCTATTCTTTCTGGCACTTTTTGTAGCTGCTTTTAGCTCATTGTTGCCAATGATCGAGCTGTTTCTGCAAAATGTAGCTGACTTAAATATTTCTAAGAGAAAAACATTGGTTGTAGTGATCGTCTGCTTCATCGCATTCGGTTTCCCTTCGGCATGGTCACTCAATTACTTTTCTAATCAGGATTGGGTGTGGGGCGTTGGGTTGATTGTAACCGGTTTATTTATCTTGATAGGAGTGGCCATGAATGATCCGGTCAGATTTAAAGAATCCACGATTGATGTAGGATCCGATATGATACTCCCTTCCGGTTTTTTCAAGTTTGCGATCTTCGCAAATGTCGCCGTTGGCTTCTTTCTTATCTACTGGTGGTTGTCTCAGGATTATAGTTCCACCTGGTTTAATGAAGAAGGACAGTGGGATCTCTTTGGAACATATAGCAATGCATCTACCATCACCCAATGGGGGATAGTGATCATTGCAGGATTGATTTTAAATGGATATTTATATAAGAAATTTGTGAAGCAATGAGCACAGGAGCAATCATCAGTATGATCGTCATTCTAACAGTAGTCGTAGGCGGCTTCCTTTATTTTTTAACGAGAGCAATCAAAAAAGAACGTAACATCAATGGATAAAATTGACCCGCTAAATCAGGTAGCAGATTTTCACAAAACATTCAGGCATCCCATTCTTGAAAGTCCACAAATTCCCTCAGCAGATCGATGTAAACTCAGAGTATCGCTAATCGCTGAGGAACTGAAGGAACTTCAGGAAGCGATTGATGATAACGATCTGGTTGAGATTGCCGATGCTCTTTGTGATATACAATATGTACTTTCAGGAGCTGTACTCGAGTTTGGACTTGGCGAAAAATTCAAAGAATTGTTTGAAGAAGTGCAGCGCTCCAATATGAGCAAGGCGTGTGAAACGGAAGAAGAGGCTCAAAAGACCGTGGAATATTATAAGAATGAAAAAGACACTGCGGGATACTATGAAAAAAGAGACGGTAAGTATCTGGTCTTTAGAAAAGGTGATAACAAAACCTTGAAGTCTATTAATTACTCACCAGCAGATTTAAAATCAATACTGGATAGGTAGGGGGTCAGCTAAAACGATTGTTTATAATGCGTTATGCGACGACTTTTTTCTTTAATAGTATTTCTACATCTAATCGTTTATGCTGGTAATTGTCAAACGATCAAGATTCTTTTTGTTGGCAACAGTCTGACTTATACGAATAACTTACCCAACCTGGTTGAAAAGGAAGCCAAGAAGCGAGGGTTCAAATTGAAAGCAACGTCATTGGCCCATCCCAATTATGCCATCATCGATCACTGGAACGATGGCGAGTTGCAAAAGCGTATCATGAGTAAGAATTATGATTACGTAATCGTACAGCAAGGCCCATCATCACAAGCGCAGGGCCGAGAAATGTTAATAGATGATGGAGCGAAGTTGAAAAAACTGTGTGATAAATACGATGCAAAACTGGCTTACTTTATGGTTTGGCCTTCCCAGACATATTATCACACGTTTGATGGAGTGATTAAAAATCACCGTGATGCAGCAATTGAGAATGACGCCATTCTTTGTCCGGTAGGAGAGGCATGGAAGGCATACTTTGAAGAAAATGAGGATTATTCTTTATATGGGACTGATGGATTTCACCCATCTCCAAAAGGGAGCCGCCTGGCTGCCAGAGTAATAGTAGATACACTTTTTGGAGATGGATAATTTGAAAAGGTTTGCAGACTTGCCAATTAGATTGGTAGTTGGATTTCATCTAATCTACGACACACAGGATAATGTATTTTCCTGGGGGAGAATGCTGGAGTTTAGGGATTTTCTCGACGCTTTCAATATGCCTTTTCCATTGATGTCTGCTATCACTTCAGTATATGCTCAGTTTATATGCGGCATTCTCTTTATTGTTGGGTGGAAGGTTAGATTAGCCGGAATAGTGATGATTTTCAATTTTATAGTTGCTATCCTACTTGTGCACATGAATGATCCATACCCAATCATATACCCAGCAATTTCAATGTTGGCAGGAGCTGCTTTCCTGGCCTTAAATGGGGTTACTAAAGTGAGCGTAGAATACTGGCTACAAAATAAAAATGACAGCAATTAAAGCTGTCATTTTAGTAGAGTTGGTGATTGAGTGATTTTTTTAGTTAACCCGAGTCATATATACGTTCCTATCACGTTCATGCTCATCACTTACAAGAATTCCATCGATTAGCTTCCATTCATCGTCATCTGAACTGATGTGAAAGTCATCATCATCGTCTTCAATGTCTTCAATGACCAGGTATCCCCGCTTGTTGATGTACCATGAGCCTCTCTCCGTTTCTGTTTCGTCATAAGCATGGACAGTGATCTTTAGATCATTATCTGATTGAAACTCAAAATAGATTTCAATATCCTCCATGATGCCGCCCACAAAACCAGAGATAGCCTTAATAAACACTTCTTCTAGCATAGTATCAGCATCTTCTGCTTCTTCTTCCATTTCCTCTTCAATATCAATGACTAGCTTCCAGGTACCTATGATATCTTTCTCTTTTACTCGTTGTGCATCAGCTACAAATGCAATGCAAAGAGCGAATACAAATAGTGCAATTGTCCTTTTCATTTTTGGTTGTATTTTGTTATGCAAGGTACTAGTTATACTCAAATAATTTTAAAAGGTTTCGTGTAGGCTGAACTATCTCCGACTGATCACTATTTTATACCTTTGCAGACGGATTTTTAAAGAGAATTATGTTTGATAGTTTAAGTGTAAAACTGGATCGTGCGTTTAAAACGCTAAAAGGGCAAGGTCAGATCACAGAGATCAACATTGCTACCACCATTAAAGAGATCAGAAGGGCGCTGGTAGATGCCGATGTAAACTATAAGGTAGCAAAAGATGTAACCGATAAGATCAAAGAGGAAGCACTTGGTCGTGATGTATTGATAGCTGTTTCTCCTGGACAATTGCTAACAAAAATCGTACAGGAGGAGCTCACGAAGTTGATGGGGGAGACTAATGTACCCATCAGTGCAGACGGAAATCCAAATACAATTCTCATATCAGGTCTTCAGGGATCTGGTAAGACCACCTTCAGTGGAAAGCTTGCCAATCACCTCAAAAAGCAAGGGCGAACCGTCTTACTGGCTGCATGTGATATCTATCGTCCGGCTGCAATCGATCAACTAAAAGTCTTAGGTGAACAGATAGGCGTAGAGGTTTATGCAGAGCCTGAAAACAAAGACGCGGTAAAAATTGCGAAGAATGCCATTAAATATGCTAAAGATAATGGGAAGAAATCACTGATCATAGATACAGCGGGTCGTCTGGCGGTAGATGAACAGATGATGAATGAGATATCGAATCTCAAAGAAGCTGTGAAGCCGGCAGAGACGCTCTTCGTTGTGGACTCCATGACAGGACAAGATGCGGTGAATACAGCGGCTACTTTTAACGAACGACTAGATTTTGATGGAGTAGTTCTCACCAAGCTTGATGGTGATACACGTGGTGGTGCAGCTTTATCAATTAGAAAAGAGGTAGAAAAACCAATCAAGTTTATCTCCACTGGAGAGAAAATGGATGCGATTGACTTGTTTCATCCCGATCGTATGGCCAGCAGAATCCTGGGTATGGGTGATGTTGTCAGCCTGGTGGAGCGTGCTCAACAAAACTACGACGAGGAAGAAGCACGTCGGATTAATAAGAAAATCCGAAAGAATCAGTTCGGGTTTGATGACTTCCTTGCTCAGATGGAGCAGATGAAAAAGATGGGGAGTATGAAAGACTTGCTGGGCATGATTCCAGGCATGGGAAAAGCAATCAAAGATATTGATATCGATGACGATTCATTGAAACCAATTGAAGCGATCATTAAGTCCATGACGCCAAAAGAACGTACTCAGCCTGAGATACTTAATGGTACACGAAAGCAACGTATTGCAAAAGGTAGCGGCACTTCTATTCAGGAAGTAAACCAATTACTAAAGCAATTTGAGCAGATGCGCAAGATGATGAAGATGATGAATAAGTCTGGAGGGAAGCGTGCTCTTGCCAACATGCTTGGTGGCATGAAGTAATTGACTGATTAATCGCACGTACTTAGCTGACATTCGTCCTTTAATGGGGTACTGAATATGGCTAGATTGGATTTTATCACATATCCATCAAAGTCATGAAAAATATTCTTGTACCTACCGACTTTTCAAATTTATCAGAATATGCACTTGAATTTGCTATTTCATTAGCAGAGGCATTGGAAGCACGGGTCACCGTTATTCATTGTGAGGATGTTCCATTGGGAGATATGTCTCTACATTTATCAGGAGAGGCCGGAGGAAGCACTATTTCAGAAGATTCTTTATTTAAAGCACAGCTTTTCCGAGCCAATAAGCAAAAGCTAAAGGCACTGGAACATGATTTTACTACTGAAAAAGTGCTGGTTCATAGTCAGCAATATGGTGGTGGATTTTTGAAAGGGATCACGCATTACATTGAAAAGCATCCGGTGGATCTGGTTGTCATTGGCACTACAGGCCAGGAAAGCATTCAGGAGTTCTTTAGCGGAAATCACACAGAACAGCTCATAGACAATCTAATGGTACCGGTTGTCTCCCTGCAGGATCAACAGTTTCATCCGATTGAAGATATTGTGCTGGGTCTTGATATGGAAGACGAGAAATATACCCAAAGAGCATTCGAGCAGGTAAAAGTAATCTGCGAGGCTCTGGGCTCTACCTTGCATATCATAGATGTGACTCGATCTAAGGATGATGAGGAAATGATGCAATTGCTCAACAAGGTTGCTAAGATTGCTAACCTGTCAAATTATATGGTCGATGCAATAGAGGATCGCAATCCAAATGAGGCTTTACTTGATTATGCAGAGGGAACGGACGCAGGATTGATTATTGTGTTGTCAGAAGCAAAAGGTGGGCTTTACCGATTTATTAACCACTCATTTGCATCAAAACTCACAAAGAAATCTTCTATTCCTGTAATGACGATTAATAAGAGGAATCTTTAAATAAAAAAAAGGTTAGCATGTAGACTAACCTTTTTGATTGAATGTTTTTTGAAGTTACTTATCGTATGTCACCGCCTTAATCGCCTCGATGGTTCTCTCAACATTTGGCAAAACTTCTTCAATAAGAGTCGGGGCGTAGGGTAGAGATACATCTTTATTTGTAATCCTATGAATTGGTGCGTCTAACCAATCAAAAGCGTTTCTCTGTACGTGGTGACTGATTTCTGAAGAGATAGAAGACAATGGCCAAGCCTCTTCCACAATGACCAATCGATTGGTTTTCTTCACTGATTCAACAATGGCATGATAGTCGATTGGTCTTACAGATCTTAAGTCAATTACTTCCGCTTCAGTTCCCTCTTTAGCCAATTCCTCGGCAGCTTGATTAGCTACTTTCATCATTTTACCAAACGACACGATGGTCACATCGGATCCGTCTCTCACCACATTCGCCTGACCGATTTCAAGCAGATATTCTTCTTCTGGTACTTCGCCTTTGTCTCCGTACATCAGCTCAGACTCCATAAAGATTACCGGATTGTCATCCCTTATGGCTGTTTTCAAGAGTCCTTTAGCATCGTATGGATTGGACGGCACTACCACCTTTAGTCCTGCCGTATTAGCATACCAGTTTTCAAAGTTTTGTGAGTGCTGTTGACTAAGTTGACCGGCATTTCCGGTAGGTCCCCGAAAAACAATGGGTACATTGTACTGGCCACCAGACATGGAGAGCATTTTAGCGGCACTGTTGATCACCTGATCGATAGCAACGAGAGAAAAGTTGAATGTCATGAATTCAATGATAGGACGGAGGCCGTTCATGGCTGCTCCCACACCAACACCAGCAAAACCAAGCTCAGTAATTGGTGTATCAATTACACGCTTAGGTCCAAATTCATCCAACATGCCCTGGCTTACTTTATAAGCTCCATTATACTCTGCTACTTCTTCACCCATCAGGAAGATATTCTCATCTCTCCTCATTTCTTCACTCATGGCTTCTCCAAGTGCTTGTCTAAACTGGATTTCTCTCATTGTGTCAGTCGTATTTTTCGGTGTGCTAAATTAATGATGAACGAGCGATTATCGGCTCATTTTTGCCTGCTTTTCATGAACGGTAATTTCTGGAGGGCATAAAAAAACCCCGCAAAAGCGGGGCTTAAAATTATTTGCTAAGAAGGGTTGATTTACTTAACCGCTTCGTTTACTGCGTCAGCGTAGTTCGTGAACTCAAGATCGTTCAATGCCATGTCCTTGTAAGAAGGCTCAGCATCAACCGCTTTCTTAAGGTTTGATCCTACTTCAGAAGCGTTGTTTTGTCTTGCAGCAGAAACAGCTAGTAGATAGTATGCATCAGCTCTTTCCACTTGCTTGAATTCAGCGTCAGCCATGCTGTAGTCTCCGCTTAGCAAATGAGCAAGTCCTCTGTCCACTATCACGTTATCGTTATTTGTAGCGGATGCGAATGAAGCTTTAGCTTTATCATACTCAGCCATTCTTACTTCAACAGCACCTTTCATCGCATTTACTCTTCCGTTGATGTCGTTTGACGAAGAGCTAACACCATTAAGTGTTTCATACGCTGCAGCGTAATCACCTTGTAGAACCTGAACAGCAGCCATATTTGATTGTACTTCAGCAGCAGAGCTCATTTTGTTCATTGCGATCTCAAGTTGAGTAGCCGCACCATCTAGTTTAGACGCATCACCTCTTTTAGCCATTTCAATATGAGCAGCAGCAAGGTTGTTATGTGCTTGCCACATGCCAGACTTGTCAGCAGCAGCTTTGTAGATAGCAGCTTTTTCTTCAAGAGAAGGAGTAAGTGTAGCGCTGAACATCAACTCTTCAATAGAAAGTGTATCTGCTTCAGCTTCACCATTTACAATTGCTTTTGCAAGAACAGCAATCTCTGCATTAGACTTCTTAGGCTTCACTGTCAAAACTTCAGTTTGAGCAGATCTTAAGCCTGGGTAGATGTCTTTGAATACTTGCTTGTAGGTAGAAAGCTTTTGCATTTCTTTTTCTTTCTCTACGAAAGAACCAGATCCATTGATAATGTTTGTATACTGACCTTTCTCATCGTCGCTAATGCCATCATATGAAGCAAGAGCAGCCTTGAAAGCGCTCCAGTCCTGGATGACAGGCTTAAGGATAAAGTCGATAGAGTCAGCAGCTCCTTTATAATCGTAACGATCCATTCTGTTTCTGTAGAATTTCTCGATTTCTTTTGCACGATTTTCTGATAGATCGCTGTTGATTGTTTCAGAACCTTCTGGTGAGTGAGTACCTGTAATGGTAACAGTTCTGGTAACGTTTTTCTCAGCGATGAAACCACTTAGCTCATCTCTCTTAGATCGGTTTGTTTTTCCGTCGTAAGAAAGAGAAGTTCTAAGGTTTGATCTTCCCTGATCAAAGTAGAAGTTCACATTGGTAGGAACCAACTCTTCTTTATCGTTGTAGCCGTGATCTGCGTAAGAAACCATGGCAACATCTTTAATCCATTGAGAGGTCATAACCAAACCTTGAGCAACTGCTAGTCGATCAGTTTCTTTGGTTTTTCCATTTCTAGTGTCCGTAGCAACTCCCTGCACGTAAAGCGTGCCAGGATTCATGCCTTCCTGGTAAGGGAATGAAAAGTTTTCAACTTTTCTGGAAGTTGTGCTAGAACTGTTAGGGAAGTCCGAGGCTTGGAATTCAATTGACCCAACGCTCACTTCCTGATCACCATATACGTATATAGTGTTTAGTGTGAAGCTTGTGTTTGCTGGAAGAATTTTTGGAGGTAGAACAGCGCTCATTTCAAACGGAACGTTTCCACCGTGTACCTCAAGTGGATTAGGGTCTACCTGAAGATCATTCTCCTGAGCCAATTTTATCATTTTGTCGAGCTTACAACCAGAAAGCAAGATTGCTCCGGCAGCAAAAGCCATGGCTAGGTTAAATTTTTTCATTTGATTCAGTTTTTTTAATTGTACAAACAATAAATAGTATAATTCTTAGTTATAGTGCTCGCAAAATTAATCGAAATTATCATTTATATGCACTAATAAACCAACTATCTAAAAGATGTATTGTTTATCTTTGTGATAGTCTAACAAATTGTATGCAAGACTTTTTGGAAAAATATGCTTTTGGTGTTTGCACCCGCTTGGGTGAGAAGTTTCGTATACCTACATCAAGCATTCGACTGTTCTTCATCTATGCGTCTTTTCTGACATTCGGTTCTCCGGTTATTATCTACCTGGGATTGGCATTCATAATGAATTTTCGCAAAATTTTGAGAAGAAGAAATAATACACTCTGGTATTACTAGAGATCGCTATATCGCTTATTCCTCTTGATATAGTACTCGAAAATCATAAGCTTAGACTTAGGTGCTGCAGAGATTAATTTTCGCTTTCCAATGTTTTTCCCTAAGCGAGTCAAATTCGCAAAATGAGCCTTGAAAACCGCAATCATGTGTCTGGGCCTTCCTTCGAGTAGAAATTTCATTGCGGCCACCCAGTCCAGAAGTATTCGGACAGGTATTTTCGATAGTAATTTGCTCAGGGGTAAATTCTTTATCAGAAGGCTCAGTCCATTTCTGAAATTAAGGTAGGTCTTAAATGGGCTTGTTTTGCTTAATGTTCCACCTCCGACATGATAAACCACCGATTTTGGGATTGATTTGATTTTATAGCCTAAGCTGTGAATACGCCAACAAAGGTCGATTTCTTCCATGTGGGCAAAGAAATCTTCATCAAAACCACCTGCCTCCAGGAACACCTTGCTTCGAATCAGCATACACGCACCCGAAGACCAGAAAATATCAATGGGTTCATTGTACTGGCCTGAATCAGCTTCCAGATGATCGAAAATTCGTCCCCTACAAAAGGGATAGCCTAGAAAGTCAACGAATCCGCCACAAGCACCCGCATATTCGAATAATGCGCGATGATTGAAGTCTTTAATTTTTGGCTGACAGGCAGCATACATTTGATTCTCGTCTAAAAACTGCTCTAAGGGATCAATCCAGTTTTTAGTGACTTCAACGTCGGAATTCAGCAGCAGAAGATAGTCTGCTTTTACCGATTTTAGTGCCTCATTGTACCCTCCGGCAAAACCATAATTCTTTTCTAGAATAATAAGCTTTACTTGTGGGAAGGCATGTTTTAAGTACTCAACAGAATCATCGGTGGAAGCATTATCAGCGACATAGATATCAGACTTTCCTGAGTGCTCAATGACTCCAGGAAGAAACTTTTCGAGGTAAGTTCTCCCATTATAATTGAGTATGACAACAGCTGTTTTGGTCATTTACATCATGCCTGACAGGTCCATACCGGGAATATTGGGCATGAGACCTTCTGTTGACTTTTTGATATGTTCTTTGGCCTGGATGTCAGCATTGCTGACTGCTTTATTCACAGCCGCAATGATCAGGTCTCGCATCATATCTTTATCTGCCGTATTTACCAGTGAATCGTCAATTTCTAAACCAATCAACTCTTTGTTGCCATTTGCCGTGGCTTTGACCATTCCACCACCTGATTCACCCTCCGTTTTGATATCTTTTAGTTGATCCTGGGCCTCTTTCATTTTGGATTGCATCTCCTTCACCTTGCCCATCATTTTCATCATATCAAACATATCCTTCCTATTTTTTAATTAATGCAAAAGTACCTTTTTGTGTTCGCATCTCACCACTCGCTGTTTCAAAGATTATTTCATACAAATAAGTTCCCTCTAACACGAGCGAGCCATTAAGTGTGCCGTCCCAACCAGGGCTTGGAACATCTGAGGTGTAGATGAGTTGGCCCCACCGGGTATAAATGTTTGTGGTGGCGGTTTCGGTAGGTAATCCGAAAAGCTCCAGTGTGTCATTCAATCCATCACCATTGGGTGTAAACGCATTAGGAACGTAAATGACCAGTTCGTGTCTCACTGTTTCTGCATTTGAGGTTAGGGTAAGGTTATCAGGGTAGGTGGAGGTAGCTGTAACGAATTGCCGTGGACTCCCATCTTTGGCATCTAACTGCACAGAAAAGTCAAACTGAGTAATTTCTCCTGTGGTTTGAGAAAAATCGTTCCCGGTCTGGTACTCATGGGTAGGTGTATCTGTAAGAGCGTTTGCAGGAGGAGTAAAAACCACACGGTATTGATTGAGTCCTTCTTTATCTGTAGCAACAAGCGGGGGATTTGTCTCGGCGCTAAACAACACCTGTCCGCAGCTATCGACGTAATCAATTTTATAAAAATACCTGCGTCCATTGGATCCGATGGGATCTGTAAATGATGCAGACTGTTCACCTCGAAACTCAAAATCATCGTTTTCGAGCATTCTGTAAACTTCGAAAGTTCCGAGGTTAACCGGATCCAGGTTGATGTAGATACCTGAAGAATCGTAAGTAGAATATAGTGAAGCAAAAGGGGAAAGCGATAGCTGTGTGGTCTCAGCACAATAATCGGCACTATAATCAGATGTATTGTTGCAAGGATCGTATGCTTCGATGTTCAGACAATAATCATCGTTTCTGTCAAAAGGGATATCAGAGAGCGTGATGGAGTTTTGATTTAAAAATCCGTCAAAAATTTTTACACCTGCTCCCTGAATGAGGTTTATCCGATAATTGGTGAGTGTATCGAAACTGGCAAGGTCGAGATAAAGGCTGAAAACATCTCTGCACGATTCTTTGATCGATGCTTCTTGCACCTCTGGAGCACTCAATGCCGGAATGGGAATGATTTCATCAAAGTATGTGCTACAAATTTCATCTGCGTTATCGAAGAAACCTTTCAGCCCGATGGCCTGATTGCTGTTTGAAGCGAACACAAACGTGGCGGTTTCATTCGTAAGGAGTGTAGCAGAGTCATCCATTGTAAAGTACACTCGGATGCTGTCGTAATAGTTGTCTGTTGATGTAACTGAAAGTTCCAGTCCATTACATCGCTGGAACGCTACTTCGGGTTTAATCGGCTCCAATGCTTCTACGAGCAGGGTGTCGGATTTATCACCTATACCATCTGCACCAACCACTTGAACAATCTGATAGACCCCAGCATCCTGATAAGTAAAAGTTTTGCTATTGGTGATCCCTGCTCCTTCAAAATAGTAGTATTGTCTGGTCACGTCTCCAAAGGAGTCATGCTCGGTAATATTTACCGTCATAGGTGCACAGCCCCGATCAAATGCTACAGAGAAACGACCTTTGCTACTAAACACCTGAGCTCCGACTAAAACCGGAACAAAAAGGATAACGACAATATGTAGCCAGCGGTGTATCAATCAGTTTTACGAACAAGTATCGTAAAGTTAACCTTTAAAAAGCTGGATTATTTCATCCACTTTCATTGGTTTTTGCTCACCGGATTGCATGTTCTTTAGCGTATACTCTTCAGCATTCATTTCATCGTCACCAATGATTAGCGTAAATGGTGTCTGAATTTTATCAGCGTAGTTAAACTGCTTTTTGATTTTATCGGATGAAGGGTAAAGGTCTGCTCGAACCCCAGCTTCCCGAAGCTGCATCACAATCCTATGACCATGCTTCAAGTTTGCTTCACTAAAGTGCACAATCAGCACATCCAGAGGTTGAGTGATGTTATCAGGGAAGAGGTTGAGTTCTTCCATTACGTCATAAATGCGATCCAGACCAAATGAAATCCCAATCCCTGAGATGCCTTCAAGACCAAATACACCGGTTAAGTTATCGTATCGTCCACCTCCACAAATGCTTCCCATTTGTACGGATGTTGGCTTCACCTCATAGATCATGCCGGTGTAGTAGGAGAGACCTCTGGCTAATGAAAGATCAAGTTCCAATTTGATATTCTTATCTGAGAACTGATCCAAGCTTTCAAAATACTTAATAACATCCTGAACACCTGCATTGCTTTCGTCAATTTTTTGGACTGATTCTATAAGCTTATCCAGGTCTGTTGTTGAGATAAGGTTCATCGCTTCACTTACCTTTTCTGCATCACCACCTAAAGCCAGCACATTCTCAATGACTTTATCACTTCCTATCTTGTCCAACTTATCTATTTCGGCGCAGAATGGGACTTCTCTTCCTTTTAATCCCACATAATCGGCAAGTAAGAAGAGAATCTCCCTGTGATTGACTTTAATGACATAATCTTCTAGTCCCAGATCATTGAACACATCGTTGAAAAGGAGGGTGAGCTCTACTTCATTCCAAATAGCTTTACTACCAACAATGTCCGCATCACATTGATAAAACTCCCGATAGCGTCCTTTTTGCGGGCGATCTGCGCGCCACACCGGTTGGATTTGAAAGCGCTTAAATGGGAATGAAATCTCATGTTGATTCATCACTACAAAGCGTGCAAACGGCACAGTGAGATCATATCGAAGGCCCTTTTCGGCAATCTTTGTGGTTAGGTGCTTGCTTCCTAGCGCAAAATCTTCTTCAGATGTTTTGCTGAGATAATCCCCGGAGTTTAAAATCTTATAAAGTAGCTGGTCACCTTCATCACCATATTTACCGGTAAGGGTGGAGAGATTCTCGATGGCTGGTGTTTCCAGCTGGCTGAAGCCGTATTTAATGAAATTATGCTTGATTTTATCAATGATGTAGCTGCGCTTGGCAGAAACTACAGGACCAAAATCACGTGTGCCACGCGGAAGTGTTGGCTTACTTTTAGACATTGAGAATTCGTTTTGGACAAAACTACATAATCCCCTAAATTTGCGGCTCATTTCAGATAAGAAGACCAAGAAAATGGCCGTAACAAGATTAGAACGAAAAGGAAGAAAAAATAAAAATGTCGCGAAGAACCGAGTTGCTACAATGAAGCGACTAAACACGGTTCCTACTATCAAGAACGTCGACGTTGAGGAAATAAAAGCAGAATTTGCTAAGAAGGCCAAGGCCAAGAAAGAGGAGCCTAAAGCTGAGAAAGTGGCTGCCAAGAAGGAGGAAGCTCCTAAAGCAAAAGCTGCTAAGGCTGAGGTAAAAGCAGAGCCAAAGAAAGAAACAAAGAAAGCTGCACCTAAGAAAAAGGCAGCACCTAAAGCTGATGCTGAAAAGAAAGCAGCAAAGCCAAAGGCTGAGAAAAAAGAAACAAAGAAAGCAGCTCCAAAAAAAGCTGCAGCAAAGAAAAAAGAGGATAAGTAATTATCCTTTTATTATCAAGCCAAACAAGTCCCGACTTCTACGTCGGGATTTTTTTATGTCTAAAAAAAAGCACCGGCAATGCCAGTGCTTCTCTTGATTAGGTAGATTAAGTGTATTATTCTTCTGTGATGCGTTCTCTGATACGTTTTACTTCCAGTGTAATGTCTCTCATTACATCTTTCGTTAACACAAAGTCAGGATCACTCTGCATTTTTTCTTCTATTTCCTGCAAATCACCTTTGTAAAGTCTGTCCAGAATCGACAACTCAGTGATCATATCGGCAATTGTGTCATCAAATGGAAGATCATTGAGAACCTCGATGATATCAAGTAACGCCTGTTCTTCCCCTAATACAATTTTCACCAATGGTTCAAGCAGCCGCTCATTTTCGGGAGTATTAGGGTAAGTTTCGATGGTGATAACTGCCTGATAAAGTCCCTCTACGAAACTACCTGTGAGTGCAAGACCGGCCATCGTCAAATGATGATCTTCTTCCATCTTTACACTCGTTTCAAGGAATAGCTTTCCCAGGATTTTTGATATTTCTTCTTCATTTTGGTTAGCAATGTGACCTCTAAATTCATTAAGGTCATCTTCATTATAGATTGCTGAATCCCCAAGGAATTCTGCCATTCCGTGTGATGCCCTCAAATAATCGATGCAGTCTTCCTCATGACCGTATGCAGCAAGGTAGCTTATATCTGAGGCGAAAACCCCCATGTTTAAAGCCATTTTGTCTCTGTTGCTTTTATAGCTTTCTATTCTTTCCAGAGAATTAATGTGTTCCTTATCAAAATCTGCTCCAATTGATTTTAAAGTAAAAGGAACCAGTGATGGATCGGGGAGGTCTGCCATCAACTTCTCCAAGTCATGAATGGTCTTTTCTTCTGCTAATTCTTCCTTTGATTTTTCATTTTCTCCGGAAGAGGAACTACCGGTACAACCCGCCAGGAAAGATAACAGCGCTATTAGAGTTAGGATTTTGCTAGGTGACTTCATAAGGTATTGAATCTAATCGTATTCAAGTTTAATGGTTTTTGATTTAAAAAATTGGAGTTTATCAATTAATGTAAGCAAATAGCCATGTTCATTGGACTACACGCCAATGTCATACAATACCCCTGGTAGGTCTCGTAATTCACCATTAAGATAGACTTCAACTTTCGCATCGATTGTCTCGCTCTCTGTTTTAAACGAAAAGCTTTCCAAGCCTTCATTAAAAAAAACTGTCACCTCTCCCGGGCTGAGTAAAAGATCTACCATGAAGTCACCCTGATTCACATTTTGGAGGGGTAAAGCATCTTCACTTTCCTTCTTTGCCTCAGTACTCCAATCCATAGTGTATGAGGACTGCTGTCCCACAAGTTTAATCGTAAGCTGGTTAAAGGGTTCTTCAATTCGAAAACTGAACCACGAAGGACCATCGGAGTAAAGATTGCTAAGCTTACTTCTTCTTTTACTAAATAGGTTAGCCTTTACATCATCAGGAATGTAGGAGCCCTCTGATCTTTTTTTGAATTCGAGGCTGCTTTCACTTGAACGCTCATTGCTTGTCGTACCGCATGCTACTAATACTCCGGCAAGTACCCAAATACCTATTTTTTTTATCATAAAGGAAAGTTAGGCAGAATCTATTTCCTCTTCAATATTAGAGCAGAAATTAGTGTAACAATCAGGCCAAGAGGAAATATTTCCATCAATGTCATAGGCACCCGATAGAGCGGATTTTTATACATCTGCATCCACTCTTTCATACTCGCTTTTTCTGTAGCGATTTCAGCACTGGATAGTCCTTGTTCTTCCAGATTGGATATTAAATAGGCTGAATATTTCTCCCCAAAATCAGCTTGAAAGTTGGGGTAGTAAATCTCCCAGCCAACCACGTATATAAAGGATGCAATGGATACAATCACGAGTCCTTTTAAAAAAGCATTTTTAAAAGTGATCTGTCCATTCAATTCTTTATCACGATATGATTTGATTCCAAAGAAAACGGTAGATAAAGCAATAAGCATTGCGATATATCCAAGTGTTTCTCCTAATGAGAAATCAAAATCATCTCCTTGAAAAAAGGCATCCAATACAAACCATCCGATGACGTTAATAACGCCTGCTAATAAACCAAAATAGATAAGTCTTTTCATGTGTTTTATTTTTTGCTCAAATCACTGCTTTAATCGCCACTTTATTTTCATCCTTTCGGGTGATTTCATCTAAATCACTCTTTCGAGGGATAGATAAGTGCAAGGTCTCGTGCCTTCTGAATAGCCTGCGTTCGGCGCTTGACATTTAGTTTAGAATAAATATTTGAGATGTGTGTTTTTGCTGTATTTAATGATACAAAGAGTTTATCAGCCACTTCCTGATTTGAAAATCCTTCTGCAAGCAACTCCAAAACTTCTACCTCCCGTTTGCTCAGTCCCAATTGCGCAGGGTCAAATGCATCTTTGGTCTTTTGTTTGTAAAGGTTTGTTCCGACCCAAATTCCTATTGAAAGAAACAATAGACCAATGATTGCACCATATATTTCTATATCTAAATCCCTGATCATGGTTCGATAATGGATTACTTCCAGCACAATCATCAGCAGGCCCATTACACCTCCATAAATCCAGTAGACCTTATTGAGTTTCTGAAGCTTTCTCAAAATCTTCCTAATTTTCGTCTTTAAAAATCACTCCTATGTTACGAAAAATTGCCTACATCATTGCCCGTCTGGCTGCAGCATTTATTATGGCTCAGACGCTTTTCTTCAAATTTACAGGATCTGCTGAGTCTGTCTACATTTTTAAAACTGTAGGCATGGAGCCCTGGGGGCGTTGGCTTATCGGAATACTGGAATTAATCGGAGCTATTCTGTTGATTATTCCACGGACAGCATGGGCCGGAGGCATACTGGCAGTCGGTCTCATGATTGGTGCCATAGGTATGCACTTGACGATCCTGGGAATAGAAGTGATGGGTGATAAAGGACAATTGTTTTATTATGCCCTGATCGTTTTTCTTTGTGGGTTGTATGTTGTCTTTAACAACAAAGACAAGATCATAAATGAAGTTTTACCTAAAATTTTGAAAAAGTAATGAAGAAACAAATTTGGATTTTGGCATTTGTTATTGGCGCTTGCGGAGGTTCAAATTATGACAATTCCGCTACGATTGAAGGAAACCAAATTCCCGATGGAGCCATTATTCAGGACTATTCGTCAATAGAAGGTTTGCAAAAGGCCATTGTTAAGTCTGGCGAAATCACTATCGGTGAGGGTGACTTTCTGAATGGGTTGTATCATGGCACATGGACCAGTTACGATACAGAGGGAAAAGTCCAATCTGTCACTACCTATCTAAAAGGTAAGAAGCAAGGTGTTCAGCTTGTTTTTGATAATGTTGGTTATGTGGAAACCAAAGCTTCCTATCAGAATGATCAGCTGGATGGAGAGTACCTAAAGTATAAGCGAAGAAAAATTGTAGAACGGAAAAATTATTCAGGAGGTGTGCTAAATGGCCTCCAACAGAAATTCTATGTGGATGGAACAGTGATGGAGGAGTCCAATTACGTGGATGGAAAAATCCATGGATTGGCAAAGTGGTATGATCAGGAAGGAAATCTTACCATTGAGTATGAGTATGACATGGGCGAACTGGTGGAAAAGTAGCTTTAGCTGATTAAACTTTGAAGGAAGTCACCAACAAAATAAGATAAGACAGCCGCTGCTCCTCCAAGGAGCAGCGTTTCAACCACACTTTTAAGTTTCTTTGTACCGGTAACTACACTTTTCAAAAATCCAATCCCTACAAAACAACTCCCTGTCAGGATTGAAGAAACCAAAAAAAGATCGGATTGTACCGGATTGACGTAATCAATCACATAAATCAATAGCGGAATAAAACCGAGAAGTAGAAAGCTCAGAAATGTAATGGCACCCATCTTGAAAGGGGATTTGGTCTCTTCAGCCATTTCTAGCTCTTCCTTCATCATGATATCGACCCACCGATCTCGATCCTCGGTTATAACGTCTACTACTTTTTCAAGTAGTTCTCCTTCAAATCCTTTCGATGCATAAATCTCTCGGATTTCCTCACGCTCTTTTTCCGGAAGGTTGTCCACCTCCCAATACTCAATCGATTTATGTTTGAGATAGTTTTCTTTTTCAGACTTGGTAGAAAGGTAGCTGCCTATAGACATGGCAAACCCATCTGCTATTAAATTAGCAAACCCGAGAATAATGATAATGGAGCTTTCAAGATTAGCGCCCGCAGAACCTGACACAACGGCAAAAGTGGTTACACTGCCATCGATTCCACCATATACAAACTCACCCAGGTAGTCCTGAAATCGACTTAAGTATCGATTTTTACCATGTATTCGATCTTCCTGCTTCTGGTGAGCCATTAATTGGTACTCGTGGTATCAGCAGGTTCTTCTCGAAGAAAAACATATGTTGAAACGCATCCTGCTGAGGTTGAATCTGTAGTGAGGATTAAACTACTTTGTGCCAAATCAGCCATGTACTCATCACAAACAGTTTCTCCTTCTTCATCGGAGCAAAGTTTTAGTTTGCCATCCAGTACCCAAAAGCCTGATTGTACCGTAAATCCTTGCTGATAAGAAAAATCACCATTTCCTTGCAATGTCAGTCGATAGCATGCATCGCTACATTGCAAATTAGAGGTGCCATTTCTATTTGGATCATCACAGCCCGAAACAGTCAAAGTTTGAGCTACCCATGTACCCACAAATGAGTCAGATTCGTCATCGTCTTTGCAACCCATCACCCAAATAAGCGCCACGACAGAAAGAAGTAGAATAATTTTTTTCATAAAGTAAAAATAAATCAAAAATGCCTCAATAATATTGCTTTTCGATATGAGTGGACTGGCATTTACAAGTATGCGTATTGGCAAGAAGTACCGTCTGATTAATTATGGCGAGAAAAGTGAATTCACTTTAATGGAAGTGGTCGGGCGAAATGATTATCGGCTGAAAGACCTCTTTTCTCTGGAGAGCTATCTGATGAGTGAACTCATTCAATACGGAAAAGGGGAGGATTTCGAGTTAAGAGAAATTTACGATTGAAAAGTGTAAGTTCGTTTATGAAAGTACTTCTATGAAAAATCTCCTTGTCCTTTGTGGCGGTCAGTCTCCGGAGCATGAAATATCCATTCGCTCCACCAGAAATATCCTGGATGCCATAGATCGATCTAAGTACACCATTACACTCCTTGGTATCTCCCGAGCCGGGGAGTGGAAACTACTCAAAGAGGAACAGTTATCTAAAGAAATCTCTGATCAGGGAGAGATGGTTTCTCTTCATCCGGGATCGACTGATGGTTGCTTTTATTCTAAAGGAGTATCGTTAGGTCATTTTGATGCCGTGTTACCAATACTGCATGGTCCGAATGGTGAAGATGGTACAATTCAGGGCCTTCTCAAATTGATGAAACTACCATTTGTAGGTCCCGGAGTGTTGAGTTCGGCCATTTCTATGGACAAGGACATAACCAAACGTTTGCTGAGAGATGCAGGCTTGATGGTAGCAAACTGGGTGCTAATCCAAAAAGGGGATGAAATCCCTAATTACGAGCAGATAAATGAGCAACTCGGCCCTGTGGTATTTGTGAAGCCGGCCAATATGGGTTCGTCCGTTGGTGTGCATCGGGTTACCAACGAAATGGAATGGAGTCATGCACTAAGTGATGCATTAAAGTATGATCGTAAAGTGCTGGTGGAGCAGTCAATCCAGGGAAGGGAACTGGAATGTGCCGTCTTGGGAAATGATAAACCGGAAGCTACAGGGGTAGGCGAGGTGCAGTCGGGTGACTTTTATTCGTATGAAGAAAAATATGCTTCAGAATCTCATGCCGAGATCATCATTCCGGCTAAAGTGGATCCGAAATACTTACCTGCTTTAAAACAAACAGCGATAAATGCCTATCGAGTGCTTAATTGTGAAGGTATGGCAAGGGTGGATATGTTCTTGACAGAAGAGGGCGCCATACTAATCAATGAAGTGAATACCATTCCCGGGTTCACCAGTATCAGCATGTATCCCAAGCTGTGGGAAGAGACAGGTCTTAGCTATTCCAAACTGATCGATCGACTGATTGAATTGGCAATAGAAAGAGGTAATTGAGAAAATACCATATACTGGGTATTTGATTTAGGGCAAAAAATGACTCTCTTTATAGAGCCAACCTAATCACTTAACCCATGAGGCATGCTCTCATACTTATTCTAGTTGCGTTAATTACCATTTCTGTTGTTCTGGTTATTTATCGTCCGGATTTACTGGAGGATGTATGGTTATGGTTGGTAGGTCTGATCGGTCCTATTGTTGGATTTGTAAAGGCCATCGCTAAATCCATTTCCAACTTCTTCAAATCCCTGGACAATGCTTGACCTATTCCATTCCCGAGATAAAATCATGTTTAACCGCATCCTGTTACAGGGACTGGTGGCATTGTTTGCATTTCTATTCCTTCTACTATTTATCAAAGAATATTTTGGAACTCCCTGGATTGGTGGTTGGGGGAGTCATATCGCTGTAATCCTTTCGTTCGCGCTTTTTATTGGTATACTGGCATTTTATAAATCAACAACCGAATCTAAAAAGAAGAAACCGGACTCCATGTCCAAGTTTTTCTTCTGGGGTATACGTGTAATCATCTTCATTCTGCTGGCATTGGGTGCCTTTGGGGTGATGATGGTGTTTGAAACAAATACGGGTGAATCGGCTGTATTTAAAGCGATAGCGCTGGGTATCGTTACGCTATGGGCATGTATTTTCCTTTCGTATTTTATCTGGGCGGTATATTACTACAATGTAAACCTTGGACTCACAGATGAGGAATGGAATAAAATCTATCAAGCGAAAGAGGATAAGCGTCAAGGGAATTTTTACAATCAGGACGATATAGATGCTGAGCCGGAATACAACCCATATAAAGATGAAACTTTCGGTATGCCCAATGGGACAGTGAGAGGAATGATTGCCTTCTCGCTCTTATTTGGCGCCATAGCATTGCTGGTGGTGAGTTTTGGAATGACCAATGAGATTGATCCCAGCTCATTGTTCTGGGATCAATATGAGTTTTTCAAGACCGCTTTTCTAATGATGATTGCCTTCTATTTTGGGAGTCGCTCGCTCCAATATCTTCGACCGAATGGTGCTCCTGCCCCGGTAGGAAAGGGAAATGCCGCTACGCCGGGACAGCCATCACAACCATCGATCGCTGATCAGGTAAAGAAGGAAATCAATGAGCCATCTCCTGCCGGAGCTGCTGACCCGATGCAACCAGCAGAGGAAGCCAAAGAAGCACCAAAAGAAGCAAAGAAGGAGGATTTTTCCACCATCGATCCGATGAAAAGCTAAAAGCATGAAGCGGCTCATTTATATCGTTTCATTGCTGATATTAGTCACGGCCTGTAAGGATGATCAGGGGCTGGTGGTGGGTAAAATCAAAAAAGCTTCAAAGTTGGCTACTACAGAGTTTACCATTGATAAAATCGTATATGGAGTCAAGCGCAAGCGGCTCCTCTGGGTGGTGAAACTGAATGAAGCCAAGTTTCTGGCTCACTCCAAAGCAATTGTAAAAGCAGGAGTAAACCTTGAGAAACTGAGAAAGGAGGATGTTGATATTGAAGGTAAAAGCATCTCTTTGAAACTTCCTCCGGTGGAGGTGATCAATTTTTCTTATCCTGCCGAACTGTTTGAAATGGATACCCTTGTTTCAACAGATGCTTTTCTGAATCGAATTTCATTGAACGATCAGGAGCAGTTTTTTCAGGATGCTGAGATCGATATTCGAAATTCCCTGAAGCACATGAAAATCGTGGAGGCAACAGAAAAGAAGACTCGCCTGATGTTGGAGAATCTGTTGAGAACACTGGGGTATCAGGAGATATACATTGAGTTTCATCAGGGCGAGTTAATTCCTGAAATCACAGAAGAGGAGGTGGGTCTATGATTTATTTCCTTCTCAAAAACTGGAAGCTTTTTCTCGACATTCTCCTTGTCGTAGGAGCCATCATTGCTTTTACTTTTTGGGATCCCATAGGGATGTTTACCAACGCACGAACCAAACAAACGGCCAACCTGGTGACAGGAGTTAGGGATATTGGGCAGCTGGTAACAGCGGAGTATTATGGTGAAGTAATCTCTTCCTGGAAGGAATTCAAGCTTACCGAGTTTCCGGAAGATACCCTTACCGATTTTGCTGAAGATGCCTGGCAGGAAGTTGCTCTGACCATATGGGAAAACAAAGGCAGTAAAAACCAACTCAAATCCAAAGTACGAAATACGGAGTTTCACCTGGATTTGCCTGCAAATAATACCTTCAATGAGTTTGTGGCCTGCCTGGGCAATAATTATTTGACCAGGAAGATGAGTCGCATTTATAAAGAAGGCAGCCTGGTAGGTAACGTTGAGCAGACCATCTACAAGCGGATGCTCAAAGATTTCAATAAAGAATTTAAACGTCTGAAAAAGACCAGCAGACTTAAAGGAGACCGTTTGGATTCTGCAATGAGTGCCTACTTGCTAGATGTACCGGCATTTGTGTATGACTTCTTTCCTTTCTATCAATATGTGGTGGGGAAGGATTTGGATCGGGAGAAGAAGAAAAACATCGTCTTTATCGGACGTGGTTCTGTGAAAGCCGGGTTTGATTTTGGTCAGCTGGATGAAAGCAATTTCCTCTACGAAGAAGATCGGAAGATGATCCATTTCTACGGAATCAAACCTACCATACTGGATGCAGATATCAATCCCTGGTTTATACCTGAGCGCAGGGTCAAGGGCTTTGAGTTAGTTTCTTTCTCAGGAAAGGTAAATTTTGAGGAGGCCAAAGAGGTGAAGCGTCAATGCAAACAAAAGTTGCTGGTACAGGCACGCGGTGCGGATATAGTAAAACGCGCAGAGGAAAATGGAAAAGAGGCGTTACGAAATTTCTTTTCGCTGCTACTGGATGAGCCCGATCTTCAGGTTTCTTTTCATACCCATCCATACGATCTGCATCTTGCTACTATCAAAGCCGACACACTTATAGACAGGTATGAGGCGAGCTTCATTGACAGTTTATACCAACAATACAGAGGAGCTATTGATACCGTGGGACAAGAGAAAGTAGAGAAAATGAGCCAACATTTCAGACGATTTGTGGCGGGTTTAAAGAAGTTATCCTTCCTGGAAAAGGAATACCCCTTCAGCTACTACTCTCTGGGAGTAGCAGACATCTTGAGGGATACCCTACATATCGATTCCACAGATGTCATTCAACTCATTAAATCGAGAGATACACTTCGAACCAGTGAATTCCATCTGAGAACTGCTGTGACGGCCACCCATGCGGACTGGTTTGTTTCCGGGGATTTCAGGCAAGAATGGAATGCGTCGCTGATGGCACTGGATACTGTTTCTCTTTCGAGACAGGACAGCACATTGGATCTAACCAAATTCAAATACCAGGTAATTTCATTGCAGGATACAGTGGATAGGAAAAAATGGATTGCAAGAGCTGCTCAGGTATCTAGTCCATGGGATTCTCTTCAGCTTTCGGAAATAGATACCGTACAAAAAGTGATCGAACAAAAGCAGGTTCATGAGGATAAGCTTCGTCCTTTAACTCGCATGCAGGCACGCGTCACCGACTTTATTGACAGACTAAAAAAATAGCGCCATGATAAAAAAACACTACATCAAAGAACTAAATATCTCAAAACTCCTGAAGGTAGGAGAGAAAGGGTATGATGTGCAAAAAGTACAGGAATGGCTAAATCTATGGCGATTTGTAGATCCCGGCTGGTTTCATCGTGTGTCGGTGGATGGAGATTACGGTCAGCAAACGGAAGCTGTGGTGAGGGATTTTCAGGCACATAAATACCTGGAAGTAGACGGAGTGGTGGGTCCAAATACCTTTCGTATGTTATCCAGTCCCATGTTCAATGCCTTCAGCAGGATTGGTGGAAGCGATCTTCGACAATTGATTGTAGCGTATGCTCGTCAGCACCTACAAAACATTCCTAGAGAGCTCTACAATTCAAACATTGGTCCTTGGGTAAGGGCTTATATGGATGGAAATGAAGGCAAAGAATGGGCGTGGTGCATGGGCTTTGTTCAAATCATCCTGGATCAGGCTACTACAACCATTGGAAAACGTTTTACGGAGATTATGCCGCATTCCTATAGTTGTGATGTGGTTGGCAGTCATGGGCTAAAGGAAAAGCGACTTCACAGGAATGTAAATCTCAGAAATAGCCCTAAGCTTATTGAACCAGGAGATGTGTTCCTCAACATGAAGACGCAATACGACTGGGTGCATACCGGGATTGTCATTGGAGTAGATGGCGACTGGATGCACACCATCGAGGGAAACACCAATGATGAAGGCTCTCGTGAAGGTTTTGAAGTATGCCTGAGAAGAAGGAATTTTCAGACGAAGACCATTGATATTTACAAGGTGATTTAATGTGACTTTTTCCTTCCCTTTTTGATCAGTTTGAACGCCCAATCATAGTGACTGGACGTACTTGAAACCAAATAAGCACCTAATGAAGTGGACCCTGTCCATTTATATCTTTTCTTCTCAAAAAGCTCATCATTCGTATGGCGGTTGATAAGCTCCATCAATTGATTGTGAGACCTTTTAAATTTATCATGTACAAGATCGACTTTTAGGTGTTTATACTGTTCACGGATATCATGATTTAATTCTGAAGTGGTCTTCCAGGTATACCCCTTTGCTGGCATTTCCGGTTTGCTGCCACTCATTCCTACATTATACCAATCAAGAAACAAAAGATGCCAATGATGAAGATGCGCCAGAACATCTCTAATATTACGATTTAACGTGCCTGGAGCAAATTCTTCTTCTTGCTCAGTGGTACTGAAAGATCCAATGAATTCAATGAGCTTGTTAAAATTCTTTTCACTTTGCTCCAGTAGTTCATTTTTCGATTTAGGACGCGGCATAAACAATCATAGATTTTCCATTAAACTAAATCAAAACGAGGAATTATTCCGCCGGACTTATTTAGCTTTCTTCATTGTTAAAAAAAATAGTTTGCAGACTATTTTCAATAGCAAGGAATCCTCTGCTTCTTTTTAACGTTATTAATCTTCCTCAACGAAAGACCGATGATCTACAATGGAAAAGAAGTAGAATTTCCTGCCATCATGCAGGTCAGCTTTTTTAAGCTGATCGAGCAACTGGAAAAGCAGGCCAATTCCAAGGATAAAGAAGCGGCAAACTACGCAAAAGAACTGCTTGCAATTGTGAAGAAGTATCCGGAGCTCAGAGATGGTATCTCAGATATATCCAGGCTTAAGAAGTACCAGAAAGCGATTGAGAAATTGAGTAAGCCTTTGTTTCCTGAAGTCCTCTCTACCAATGAAATCAAGATCCTATCTCCTCCATTTTATTTTGAGCCGCTTTACTCATCGGAGCGATTTAAAAATATTATAAAAGCTTCGGGACAGCCCTTTTCTTTTACCATGAGAGATGTAGATGAGGACACATTCTACCTGTATTGCTGTTACTTCATTTTGGGCAGCTACTATGGCTATCCGGTGAGCATCTCAAATCCGCAATTATTTGAAATAGACAATCAGACACAGGGACTCACCCGAACATACAAGCTGCTTATCAATGCAGACATGTCGGAATTTGAGCCTACCGAACGGGCCGTGGATATCACCCGTGCGGATTATGAGGAGCTCATTGAGAACTTCGGGGACATGAAGCTTTGGAAGAAAAAATTTCCACCCAATAGCTGGATCATGAGAGGGCTGAACATTCTCAATTTGGTAGATGTAACGGCTGATCAGGCAATTAATTCGATCACTTCAAATCTGCTCGTTTACGATCCTGACTCATTTGAAAATATAAAGAAGAGCCTTCGAAAAATGCTGAATGATCCTTCGTTGCATATTGGTGTGGTCAACTGTGAGAGGGGCCAACTCCAGACGATGGAGAAGTCTACAATGAACAGTCTGATCCTTGAGCAGGGAGAATATCTAAATTGTAATGAAGACCTTTGCCCATTTAGTTATCGTACACTGTTTGATGAAAAAGAACCCCTGGTCATAACCAATGCTGATAAATTCCATAAGTTGGGGCAAAGTGGGCTCTCTCAAAAACTCCTCAACTCAAAGTTCAAAAGCTATATCATTGCTCCAGTCATTCATGAAGATGAGCTTTTGGGATTTCTGGAGCTTGGATCTAAAGAGGAATACAAGCTTCATCGCGGTGTTTTGATGACACTCAAACAGGTCATGCCTATTTTAGGAATGGCTAAAAAACGATTTCAAACGGAGGCTCAGAATTTGGTTGAAGCCATTATTCAGCAGGAGTGTACCACCATTCATCCTTCCGTAAAATGGCGTTTTGAAGAGGAGGCACAGAAGTTCATGAAAGAACAGCTGGAAGGACAACAACCTGTATTCAAGGATATCGTGTTTGACCAATTGTATCCACTGTATGGGCAATTGGATATCAAAGGATCATCAGAACGAAGGAATAAAGCGGTGAGTGCTGATCTCATCAAACAGCTAAAGAGTGTCTCGAAGGTGCTCAAAGAAGCGAGCAGGAAAAAATCCATGCCGGTTTATGAGGAACTTCAATTTAGATTAGACAAGTGCATCAAAGAGCTGAAAGGCGACCTGGCAGCCGGTAGTGAGCATAAGATACTGACATTTCTGAGGCAGGATGTGTATCCGGTGTTGGACTATTTGCACAAGACTAATGCAGTACTTCGTCCGCTCATCACTGAATATTATGCGTTATTGGATGACGATCTGCAGACCGTTTATGAGGAAAGGAAAAAGTATGATCTAAGTGTGAATCGCGTCAACCAGCATTTGGCAAGCTTTATCGACAAAAAGCAGATCGAAGCACAGCAAATGTTTCCGCATTATTTTGAACGATATAAAACCGATGGGATTGAGTTCAACATGTATATAGGTCAGTCGATCACAAATGATCACTTGTTTGACAAAGTTTTTTTAAAGAACCTGAGACTTTGGCAATTGGCTGTTATGTGTGAAATGGAAAATGAATTCAACGTCCTTCGCAAGTCATTGAACTTTTCCATTGAAATTGCCTCCTTGATTCTGGTCTACAATACCCCCATTGCGGTTCATTTTCGGATGGATGAGAAAAAGTTTGATGTGGAAGGGGCTTACAATGCCCGATATGAGATCATCAAGAAAAGGGTGGACAAGGCATACATCAAAGGAACGAAGGAACGAATTACCCGACCTGGCAGTATCGTGATTGTGTATTCACAAGAGCAGGACGCTCAGGAATACCACACGTACATCGAATACCTGACAGACAGAGGATATTTAAAAGAGGGAGTTGAGGACCTTGAGTTGCAAGACCTTCAAGGCGTCCATGGATTGAGTGCACTTCGCGTTGATATCAATTACTCCGGCAACCTGACAGTGGATGAATTGATCAAAGAGATGGAGGGAAATGTTAGTTAGTTTTTAATTAAGCTCTGCGAAAGCTTTGATCTCATCAATCGCCATCCGATCTCTCAAACCCTTGGCGTAGTGAACTTTGCGGATGATGCCTCGCTCGGCTAACGTTTAGTTACTTTGAGGTAGGAGTTGTTTTCTATTCTTGAATGCGATTGTACTTCTTCATTACTTCTATTAGCAAGTCATGAGGTAGGGCATAGGCTTTGTTCCTGTTGATGCCTTCCATATCTTCTGCTGCCAGCATCGCATTGATGATGGCCTCTTCTACAGCTTCTGCCGTACTCTGAAAAAGCCAATTGATCCGATCATTCGGAAGGCTATGAACCTGAACTGTCTGATCCCTGCTAAAGGCACCTTCATTGGCCGTGGAAAAAGCTATGAATATATCTCCCGAGCCATTGCCACCCCGACCTCCAGTAAGCCCGATTCCGATTGGCACCCGCTGGGCGATTCGTTTTAGTTGGTGCGGTAGCAATGGTGCGTCAGTAGCGACTACTACTATGATAGAGCCGTCACCTTCCTCACGGTGGGCCAGTGGAGGACCTTTCATTTCATAATTCAGTGTATCCATTAGTTCTCTGCCTACCGGGACACCAGCCACGGTGAAATAAAATTTCGCGCCAAAGTTTGCCTGAACAAGCACACCTAGTGTGTAAGTTGAGTCACCAATCTGCATAACCCTCGAGGAGGTACCCGTTCCACCTTTAAATCCTAAGCACATCATGCCGGTTCCACCGCCCACATTCCCTTCGGCTATTGTTCCACCGGTTGCATTGTCAATGGCTTCTAAAACATGCTCTTTCTTCACATGGAAGCCATAAATGTCATTTAGAAATCCATCGTATGTCTCTGCCACTACCGGATAGGTGTACCACCAGTTATCTCCACCATACCAGTTGGTGTCTACATACCATTGCAGGACAGCATCACGGACTACACCCACACTGTTGGTGTTTGTTATCATGATCGGCGTTTCCAAAAAGCCGGATTCTGTAATCCAGGTGGTGCCTGTCATTTCACCATTTCCATTCAAACTGTACCAGTTTGCAAAGACGGGACTAAACTTAGCCTCTTTTCCCCTGGGAAAGATGGCCGTAACCCCGGTACGAATGGGTCCCTTACCGAGTTTTTGTTTTCCTTCACCAGAAATGATGGTGCTGTAGCCCACCTCTACATCTGCTACGTCAGTGATCGCATTGAGTGGTCCGGTTTGTCCCATAAAAGGAATACCCAGGTCTCTCGCTCTTGGTTTTTGTGCCAGAGAAATGCTGGATAGAAGAACCAGACAAAGTAGGTTGATATTTTTCATGGTGAGAGTTATTAAATATTAGGTTGGCCTAAAGATACACCTAACCAATATTTTTATGTCCACAACTTTACTTTATCCAGTAGATCCAGTGCAGAAGACGTTAAGCCTCAGCAAATGCTTTGATCTCATCAATCGCCATACGGTCTCTTAGTCCTTTGGCGTAATGGACTTTGCGGATGATGCCTCTTTCGTCCATCAAGAATTCTGCAGGTATGGTTTTGATCGATTCCTCTCCAGCCATCCAGTGCACGGGAAGGCCCTTCTTCTTGGCTTCAAATACCTTTTGAAAGAAGGTGGTGAAATGGCTTTTAGCTGATTTTAATGCAGAGCTCTCCACACCGTACGCATCATACCAGACTTTGTCCGGATCAGAGATCAGCGGGATGGGGGAGATGTCTTTATGAAAGTGGCTTTTCAGCAACAACTCCTTTTTCGATTCAAAGAAGAAGATCATCTCCAGGCGCTTCGCCTTTAATTCAGCGTAGTGCTTTTGTAGACTGTGTACGCGTGTATTACAAAATGGACATCCGGCATGCCGAAAGAAGGCGATCATAACTCTCTTGCCCTTGTATGAGGTCAAATCTACTTCCCTATCAAAAACGTCTGTCAGTTTGAATGTAGGTGCCGGACTGTTGATGTCAAGAGTTAATCTTCCTTCTGTTTTGGTCATGTACTGGATGTTGTCTGAAATGAACCAGACATACGAGAAAATGTTTGTGGGTGGATTTTAAATATGAGCACAAACAGGAGTCTGATTTTTATCAAAAGCCCTTCTGCTTTCTCAGTATTTTGGCAATTCTGGTATTAATAATTTCTGATAAGTTCCAGTTGTAAAGCTCAGGGTCGGTGGTGCTATAGAATGCAATAACAACCGCGCCAAGGTCTTCATGATAGCCTGCAAAACTCTGATATCCAGGAACCCACCCCCCATGTTCATATTCATAAATGGAAGAATATATTTCTTGTTCTCCGGCATCAAACACAGTTCCATCATTCAAGGCCCTCAGGAAAACACCAACATCTTCTGCGGAGGCATGCATCCCGTAATCGTTTTCTTTTAGATCGTGGGGATATCCTACGTGATAACCACTCATTACATCTTCTATTTTTACTTCATTCACCGAGCTAAAAGTGTTGTTAAGATTAAGCGGAATAAGAATTTCCTCCTGAATGAATTGAAAGTTCTCATAACCTAACTCATCATCCATTATCTTATTGAGCAACAGGTAGTTCGTATTACAATATTCATAGTCTTCACCCGGTTCAAAGTTGGCAGGCTTGTCCAGAATTAATGCTAGACTTTCTTCATAGGTTACTGTTGGTGCGGCCCAAAAATCAGGCGCATCTGTAAAATTTGGGATACCGCTTCTATGCTGAATCAGCAACCTCAAAGTGATTTTGTCAACGTTTTCAATTCTTGCTGCCACCTCAGGCAAATAATCAGCAATGGTTTTATCCAATGAAAGACGACCATCACTCACCAATTTAGTGACTGCTACAGCGTCATATAGTTTGCTGATGCTGGCGATCTTAAATAGCGCATCCGGTTTTGCGGGTATCTGAGCTTCTCGATCGTGCCAACCTGCAGCAAAATACTGCGGCGATTGATCATCCTGATCTACATAAACGATCATCCCTTCAAATCCATGATCAATGGCTTCATCCAATTGCTCCTGAATGGTATCCGGCAAAGGCAATATCCAGGCTTTGACCAGCAGCCAGGGAACGAAGAACAAAGAAACGGTGGTACCGACAAGTAGTGCGATTCGGATTATTTGTTTAGATCGTTTCTTCGTCATTTATTTTCAGGTTGGGGAGGCGTACACACGCACTTCAAATATAAAAAAAAACGGTTTTTGATCATTCCAAATTTATTATGGCTCGATATGTAACGCAAGTCACAAACTTTTTGATTAGAATTCGGCTTTATTGCATATGGATTATTGGCAGCTCATCAAGGAAGCGTATACCGGATACGCGAATTACCTGTGGCAGGAGATTACTCAGCCGGGGTGGCACAGCTACTTATATTGGCTCATTGGTGTATCGGCGTTCTTCCTCATCCTGGAGTGGGTGAGGCCGTGGCGAAAAAACCAGGCTCGGTTCCGCAGAGATTTCTGGCTGGATTTCTTCTACATGTTTTTCAATTTTTTCCTGTTTTCCCTGATCGTATTCAATGCAGCCTCCAACGTTGTGGTGCATTTCTTCAATGACCTGCTGGCATCCATCGGAATCACTAACCTTTTAGCATTTGAGGTCATGAGCTGGCCTACCTGGTCACACCTTTTATTGGGGTTCTTTGTTCGGGATTTTGTGCAGTGGTGGACGCATCGCTTGCTGCATCGGGTGCCTTTTCTATGGGAGTTTCACAAGGTGCATCACAGTGTGAAGGAGATGGGTTTTGCTGCTCACCTGCGTTTCCACTGGATGGAGACAGTGGTATATCGAACCATCGAATACATCCCACTGGCACTGATCGGAATTGGACTTAGAGATTTTTTCATTATTCACATTTTCACATTGGCCGTTGGTCACTTCAATCATTCCAACTTCAAGCTGAACCTGGGGCCGCTGAAATACATTTTTAATAACCCACAAATGCATATCTGGCACCATGCCAAGGCACTACCGAATGAGCGTAGCTATGGAGTCAATTTTGGGTTGACGCTAAGTATTTGGGATTATCTGTTTAAGACCGATTACATTCCGGAGAGTGGGAGAGATATCGAGCTGGGTTTTCCCGGAGATGAAGACTTTCCTCAGGATTTTACCCATCAAATCACCCACGGATTTACAGGCCGTACTTCTCCAGACTCATCCAGCCCCCGCCGTTGATCACCTTAAAGCCGTTGGCTTTGAGCATGCGTTTGACGTGTCCACTTCTCATGCCTGAAGCACAGCATGTGATGATCGGTTTTGTTTTGTCCAGCTGGCCCATATAGCTGGGAATACTGTCCATAGGGATGTTTTTGCTGGTACGAAGGTGGCCTCCTTCAAATTCAGTTTTGCTGCGTACATCAATAACAACAGCCCCCTCCTGAATGAATTGTTTGATTTTTTTTCCTTTATTGAATAATCCTAGCATGGTTCATTATTTAGATCCAAGATACATAAGCATCGGCACGAAAGAAAAGTTCACATCTATGCTTGAGAAGGAAATAATTAGAGGAATTAAGTCCGGTTGTTATTGTAAACCCGGATTATTATACTCCAGATAGTATTCTTTCAAGAGTTTCCAGCTTTCCGTCGTGTATTTACGATTCGCTTTTCGAATGATCAATTCTGAGGTAATCGCTTTCACCTCTTCGAAACTGAACCGAGCCATCACCCGAAAGATCGATTGATCTATTTGGTTCCGGACGATCACTTGATGAATAGGGTAAAGCCCTTTAGTCAACGCCATTTGCCTGAATGCTTCCATCTCTCTTTCAGGATAGAGAAGGTAAAGGCTCCCATTCGGATCAAGTAATCTGATAACGTGATCGAGCAGCTCTTCAGCGTCCAGACTATTTGAATGTACAGCCTGGTTTTTATTTCTGTCAGCTCCTTGCTGACTGCCCTTGAAAAAAGGAGGATTACAAATAATCAGGCCATAGTTGTCTCCATTGAAATTTTGCAGGGAGGTATGTCTGCACTGCAATCGTTCCCCCCAAGGGGAATGATGAAAGTTGTGTATGGCTTCTTTGCAGGCAGCTTCATTGATTTCTAAAGCCATTATTTCACCTTTCACCGTAACCTGTGCCAGCATCAAGGAGAGCAGGCCGGTACCTGCTCCAATGTCCAAAATGCGTTTGGGTTCTGTCGTCTCCTTTTGAATCTCCTCTGCAACCCAACCTCCAAACAAGCATCCATCGGTGGTTACCTTCATCCCAGATTGTGCCTGCTCGATGCGAAACTGCTTGAATTGGAAATATGTGTTTGGCATGGGGCGAAGATATTATGGAAAGGATGTCTCTCTTAATTTTAAAGTCATTCTGAATTTATTTCAGAATCTATTCAAATCTCATAGATGCTGAAACGAGTTCAGCATGACTTCCTTTTGGCAAAGAGACATCCTTAAAATTCTACTCATACCTCAGCTTAGTTGCCGGGTTGGCTTTTGTTACTTTTGATGTCTGCCAATAAATGGAGGATAGCCCAACGAGGAACAAAAACAGAATGCTTCCGAAAATCTCCAGAAAGCCCAGCCCTGTGCCATAGCGGATAATGAAGTATAACAAAACCTTGTCGTAAAACACGTAGGAGACCGGGATAGCGATCAGAGCAGAAATCATTATCAGTTTAATGAAGTCCTTGGTGAGAAGGTAATACAAACTATAGTTGGTAGCACCCATGATCTTGCGAACTGCTATTTCTTTGGTTCGGTTTTCGGTCGTGTAAGTGACCATTCCCAGCAAACCCAGACATGAAATGGTAATAGCCAGGGTGCTTAGTACAGCAAAAAACTTCATTTGCACACGAAGAAACCAGTATGCATCTTCGATCTCATCGTCCAGGAATGAAGCATGAAAGTTGATTTCCTGATCTATTCCCTGCCAGATGGCTTCCAGTTCTTCAATGGTGCGTTTGATGTTTGATGAGCTCACCGTAAGAAGTGCATAATGACTCTCTTCTACAGAATATCGTAAGATTAATGGATCAATCAACTCATTGAGTGTTTCATAGTTGAAGTCATTTAATATTCCTGCAATTCGGCATTTCGTTCCGTCGTTCAATGTAAACCGAAGGCTGTCCTTTTGCACATTGAAGACCTTCATCGATTCCATGAATTGCTCGTTCACCAAAACCAGTTCTTCATTTTGGTTGGATAGTTTCAGTGATTCACTTTCTCCCCATTTGAGATCCATGTTCATATTCTCAATGAACTTATCCCCAATAAATACTTCATTTACCTGGATGGTGTCCTGATCATTAGATGTTGCATTGTTGGAGCCATTAATAGAGACTCCAGGTAGACTAGAAGCAGTAGTGATTGCTTTTACATCCGGATGATTGGCTAGCTCATTTATTGCAATCTGTTTATCAATTTTCTCAAAAGGAATGGATAGAATGTTTTCTGATTGGAATCCATGGTTATTGTTGAGGACATACGTATACTGTCTGCCCATAGCTGCCACCCCGATCACAAAGACCAGCGAGAGGAAGAATTGGAAAACAAAAAGCCCTTTTTTGAATCCGGAAACATTACTTTTTCCATTCTTTATTTCTCCTTTCATTGTCTGAATGGGATTGAGCCTGGAAAAGTATTGAGCCGGAAAAAGACCCGCTAGCAACCCAACAAGAATGGAAAAAACAAGGAAGGTAATAAATTGGGCGAAGTTGGGGTTGGTATCCAGCATACTCCCGCCTATAATCATACCCAAAAACTCTCGCTTCATTGGGTATAGGAGGATCAGAGATCCGAACAGTGCAATGACTGAAAGCAAGATGGTCTCGACGATAAACTGTGCTTTGATCTGATGCTTCTCAGCGCCCACTACTTTACGTATCCCTATTTCCTTGGCACGTTTCAGGGCACGAGCAATGGACATATTGGTATAATTGAATACCGCAGGTAGAAGCACCAAAAGACCGATAGTTAGGAAAAACAACATAGAAGGCTCGTCCCAACCGATTCCTATAGCCTGGCTGATATTCCAGCGAGGTACCACGCCCTCCAGGTTTATAGACTCCAGCTCTATTTCTTTCTCAGGATTGAATAAAGCTGCTTGAATCGAAGAATGAGCCAGAGCTTGCTCTAAGTCATCCTTTGATTTAGCTTCATCAAGCAGCACATAAACATAATTCCATTTAAAGTTGACCCAGTCACTTGCCACGTTTCGTGTGGCATTAGCAGGGTGATTGTCAAGGGAACCAAGTATCTGGAAGTAGAGATGGGTTTGATGGGGGTTTTCCATCACACCCGTCACATTGTATGTGCCGTAATTTGTTTCCAGGCTTTTACCAAGTGGATCTTCATCTCTAAAAAGCGTTTCAGCAACTTCCTGTGTGATGACAATACTGGAAGGGGAGGATAGGGCTGTTTTTTGGTCGCCTTTGATCAGTTTAAAGCTGAATACATCCAGAAATGATTGCTCAGTAAAATAGCCTTGAAATTCCATCTTGTTGCCATGATGGTTTATTTCAGGACTAAAACCTGGGCGGATAGTAACCGCTTTTTCCACAAATGGGTATTGTTCTTCCAGGTGATCTCCCATGGCATAGAAGGTAGAGGCAAACGTTCGGCTATCTTCCTGATCAGCTACATAGGTATTTATCTGGAAGATTCGTTCTTTATTTTCCTGCCAGGAATCTGATTGATAGATCGCCACAGAAATAGATAGCGCCAAGATGCAGATGGACATACCCAGGGCTAGCCCAAGCATATTCAGGGAAGTGAAAAGCTTATGTTTCGAGAAGTTTCGAAACGCAATTTTGAAGTAGTTTTTAAACATTGCAATTGAGTTTTTGTGATAAAAGGGGGAGTATGCGGCTTTAGTCTTCCGCTTTTTTAGTCCATATGAAAACAGGAGGGAAAGCACCTGTCTCCAGTATTTGAAATCTGCTTTTATTTTACCAGACTTCTCAAGGTTTAGTCCATAGACCTCATCCAGGTCACCTTGAATGTCTTCCAGATCTGCCTTACCGGCATGCCACTTCAGTAGCTTTTGTGCGAGAATGGGAGGGTGACTCATTTGGCAGATAAATTGAGTTTTGCTCCTGCCCAAAGTTGATCTCTCAGCGCTTTCATGTTAGAAAGCTCCACTTTGGCACTGTCCGTCAATTCGAAGTAGCGCTTGCGCCGGCCTCCACGTTCGTTAGTGGGTTCACCCAGATAGGAAGAGATATATCCTTTTTCTTCTAGCCTTGTGAGGGTGGAGTGGAGTGCACCGATGCTCAGCTTTCGATTAGCTCTTTCTGATATGTCATTGAGTATGGCTACACCGTATGCATCTTTGGCCAGGTTAGCAATGGTCAGCAAAACCAGCTCTTCAAATTCTCCAAGGTATCCTTTCATGTTACTACTATTTACTGTTGTGTCATTTCGAACGCATGTGAGAAATCTACTATTGATGACGCAGTTGTCTTAACATTATAGATTTCTCCTTTCAGTCGAAATGACCTGCTAAACAAGATTTCGTATTACTTTCTACTTTTAAGAATTAATAATACGGCAATAGTAAAAGATATGTTTCTATTTTTAAGAATTAATTATAAAATCCTTAAAAAACAGTGGGTATGGGGTTTATTCTGAAGGGATTAATTCTACTTTCGGGCCAACAGCTGCAGAATTGAAGCCTGTCCGTTTCATTTCTCCCCAGCTTTTTTTACCTCGTATCATCTCAATGTTTCCAAGGATCGCATAATACACAATGAGTGGATGAAAGATGATGGGTTCTAACAACACCACTGTCAGTATGCGGAATATGTCGTTTCTGTTGGTATAGTTGAAGTATGAGGTTTCCTCGGCAATTAGTGTCAAAGCTGAGAAGAATACGGCAAATGTGTATACAAAGCCAAGCATCAGAAGTGTATGATTCCAATCAATCAGTCCGAAAATACTTAACAGTATCAAACTGATGATGCCTGTAAACTCGAGTAGGGGAGCAAGCCATTCAAATAGAAGCCAGAAAGGGAAACTGATCATGCCCATGATTCCATATTTGCGCTTGAAAAATACATCCTTGTGTTTTAATAGCGTTTCGATGGTACCCCTGGTCCATCTGCTGCGTTGCTTTTTCAGCGTGTTCAAATCCGGTGGCACCTCTGTCCAGCATAGTGGTTCCGGGATGTATTTGACCTTATAGGGGAGTTTCTTTTCGTGCATGTATCGTCTCATTCTCACAATGAGCTCCATATCTTCACCTACAGTATTCGTATCATAGCCGCCACATGCAATGAGCACATCTCTTCGAAAGACTCCAAAAGCACCAGAGATGAGAATCAGCCCGTTGATTTTACTCCAGGCCATTCGTCCAAGAAGAAAGGCCCTCACATATTCCAGGATTTGAAACCGTACCCAGAAGTTTCTGGATTGTCTCACCTTCACAATGTTTCCACTGTCTACAATGGAGTCATTCAAGACTCGGACCACACCGCCCACAGCAATGGTTTTGTTACTTAGCACAAATGGCTTAACCATTTTCAGCAATGAGTCGGGCTGCAAGATGCAATCCACATCGATGCACGCAACCAGTCCTGACCTGGAGTAGTTGATGCCAGCATTCAATGCGTCAGCTTTGCCCCCATTCTCTTTATCGATCACGATCAATTTTCTTAAAGAGAACTTTTTTGAGGTATAGACCCCTTTAATTCGTTTAGCTCCTAGCTTTCCAAGCGGCTTCTGTTCGCTCAGCTTCAGGTCAAACGCCCGAATTAATCTTTCCATTGTATCATCTTTGCTGCCATCATTTACCACGATGATTTCCAGGTGACTGTATTTTAATGCCATTAGCGATTTTACATTTTCGATGATGGTTACGGATTCATTATAGGCCGGAGCGATCACTGACACTCTTGGTGCGTATTCAGATTTACTGATGTATGAGTAATCTGTATAGATATTGGCAGATTTAAACACCCGATAAGCCACCCTTGAAAGTATCGCCAGCCCTAGATACACGGCCACTACGAAGAGGGTATAGAAAATAAACACCCCATTATATATTTCTAGTATTTCTGATAGATTCATCTTAAGCCACATTTAAATGTTTGTAATCATTTTGATCGCACTGGTTATCTTCCTCATCAGGATCACTGTAAACAAGGATTTTTCTTAGAATCAATGCCTTTTGGGCTTCCTCTGCCACACGTGCACTTTTTGATTTGGAAAGACGAGTGAGTAGCTGTAGGTCAGCTTTTTGCTGATAATGAAGAATCATTCGCAAACAGAAGAGTACCACGGTTTTTTGTCGATGATTCAGCCATTGAGTAAACTCGGGGATTTTTTCATCAGGCATTTCCTTAAGCATCCCATGAATTTTCATTGCCTCCCAAACGGATAAGGTCACTTTTTGATTATCCAGAAAGAATAGTGGATTATAGGATAACCGCATTAGTGACATGATCGCCTCTGCGCGTAAGGTCTTATTGGGGTCTAGTACATATTGTTTAATTACAGGTAGTGCTGTAATGATTCGCAGTTTGCTTAGCACTTCAAACGCCTTAAGCTTTTGTTTCAATCTTCCTTTTTCGGCTCTTTGGATATTGAAGTGTTGCAATCCAAGATTTAGGAAGAGTCCCTGCAATGCTGGTAGGTGGTCGTTGGATACTGTTAGTGCAAGATTGATAAATTCCTGAGTAGCAAGTGCTCTAACGGAAACATGCATGTTTTCCTTCTTGCTGATAATTCTTTTCAGTCGTTTAATGGAATTTCTTTTTTCATCTGAGGTAAGCACCTGAATGAGTAAATAGGAAATGTGTCTTCCCATTCGTTTTTTCATATGGGATCGTCTCTTCTTTGAACATCGGATGACGAAGATACTTGCGAACAAAGCGATGGAGGTTAGGGCCGTAAAGAAGATGCTGACCGCAATTATTGTTGGATTCAGGATAGCCATAACGTCTCCTCGTTTACCTGTAGCAGAAAGGAAATTTTAGTCATCAACTGATCCAGATTGATTGGCTTTTCTGCAAATGCATTGACTAGCGTTTGATTGAGATTTTCTTTCATCTTGATGCTCACGTCAGATGAAAGTAGCAGTATTGGTACGGTAGCATTTATCTCATTTCGTATAAGTTCAATCATTGCACATCCGGAGAGATAAGGCAGGTATACCTCTGTGATAATCAGATCTATGTCACCTTCTCTTACAGCTTGAGCACCCGCACGTCCGTCCGAAGCAGTCAGACATTTGGTGCCTAGCTTATTTTTTACCATTGAGGATACTAGGGTGGAGCTGATAAAATCTGGATCGCAGACCAGTATGGTTTTATCACTTTGCTTCTGGTATGTTAGTAATGTGTCCATTGCAAAATTTGTTTTTTGGTAATCCAAATCTGACACAATTCCACACCTCATATAAGCGTATTTCAACCAATTGATCAAAATGCGTAAATCACTTAAGAAAAGTCAGTAAAATGCTCAGAGATCGTAGAATGATGGTTTTGATATTTGTATCATCATATACTACCAAGAAATGAATCATTTATACATTACCTGTATGATGCTGCTTCTAGCATCTGCTGCACATGCACAGCGCTGGAAGAATCAAAGCATAGATCAAATATTTGAGCAAGCTCGAATAGAGGCCCGAGAGAAAGAATATGCCAAATCAAGAGAAAAGCTGCAATACATCCTTCATTTTGCTCCACATTATCATGATGTCAGCGTTCAAATGGGACGTACATATGCATGGGAGGGCCGATACATGGATGCCTTACTCATTTACAATAGGGTATTGAAACAAGATCCGGGGTTCACTGGTGCATTGCATGCAAAAATTGATGTAGAGATATGGAGTAATAAGCTGAATGAAGCCCATGAAACAACGAGACAAGCACTGGAATTTCATCCTGATGATGAAGGATTTCTACTAAAAAGAGCAAAAATCCATCAATTCGAAGGAAATCTTGATCGTGCGATCGAAACGCTGAATGAAGTTTTGAAAGTCAATCCAGCCAACCTGGAAGCTTTGGATTTAAAAATAGCACTTGAGGTGGAATCCCATCAATACACATCAGTGGTAAGGTCAGGAGTAGATATGTTTGATCAGTCATTCGACCCTGCGCTATTTGGATCAGTAGAAGTGAATAAGAAAAATAACTGGGGAGCATTGATCGCCAGGGTAAACTATGCCCATCGGTTTGAAGAATTTGGATTGCAGGGTGAATTAGATGTCTACCCGGTGATTACAGAAAAAGTGTATGGCTATATTAATTATGGTTATTCCCAGAGTGTGTTGTTTTCGAATCATCGAATTGGAGCGGAGATATACGCGGTGGCTTTCGATAAGTTGGAGGCATCTTTAGGAGCTAGATATCTTCAGTTTTCTACACAGAGTATCCTCACTTATACAGCCTCCATGAGGTATTACTTGAGAAGTTTCGAGTTTTCTATGCGTCCATTTTATACACGTGAAAAGTCTTTTGCTGCTTCTTCTATAGATTTTGGTGTAAAGAAAAATTTCAAACAGCCTGAAACCTATTTTGAGTTTTCAGCTGGTGTGGGTTATTCACCTGATATTAGGATCAACCAGACTTTTGCAGGACAAACCGAATCGTTTTATACGCTGGAGTCAAAGCGGGCGACTATTAAAGTCCAAAAGAGTTTAGGGGATCGGTGGTCTGCAGCACTGGAATCTCGGGTCAATTACAGGGAATTGTCTGCTGAATCAGATGAATATTTGTTAATTACCAGCTTGATATCGACCATCAAATTCAAATTTTGAACAGCTTTGCAGCATGCAAACATTCGAACTGGAAGGATACGATTTTATCGAATTAAACAAGCTTATGAAGATAATGAACCTGGTAGGTTCAGGAGGGGAGGCCAAGCAATTTATTGATGAGGGTCTGGTGCTGGTCAACGGTCAGGTAGAGACGCAAAGACGGAAAAAACTACGTATGGGTGATGTAGTTACCTTTGAAGGAGAAGAAGTTAAAGTTCAATGAGTTAATTAAACTCACCTATATGCCACAGTACTCCAGAGGGATCGTAAACAAATCCCTCACTCCCCCAATCAAATGTAGTTGGCTCCACTAGCTTCACTCCTTTGAATTTCTGATCCAGATTTTTGGCTTTTAGGACTTCCCAATATTCAGATAGTGATGCTACCTCCAGAAAAACCATTGAATTTTCTACCCAGTCTTTTACAAAATGGTCTTGAAGGTAGAATCCGAAATTATCAATTGCGAAGTAGGACAGTTTGGGAGAAGTGATTATTTCTACAAATCCCCACGCATTATAAAAGTCTCGAGAGAGCTGATAATCTTTGGCACCTATAAAGGTTCTGATTGAATTGACGGCAGGTTTCATGGTTTGTTGGTGAGCATTATAGTTTATGTAATTTCGCATAATTTTCTCAATTGTGAATTTCCATCCGGAGGAAAAGTGGATCGACTGGGTTGATCAACTTTCGTTAAATGATTTTGTCGTTATAGACGATTTTTTACCCGAAGACCTGTATAAACGGGTGCGGTCTTTCCTTTTACATAAACTGGAGGTGGACGAATTTGATCGTGCCGGCATTGGATCATCCAATAAAAATTTAAAGGATACATCGATTCGAGGCGACTTTACTTATTGGTTGGACAAAGACCGTGATAAGGATTTGTCTTTAGCATTCGAAATCATCGATGAGACGAAGAATATCCTGAATCGTTTTTGCTTTCTCAGCTTATCCGGATATGAATTTCATTTGGCGTATTATCCTGAGGGCACCTATTACAAAAAACACCTGGATCAATTTCAGGAGCGAAGCAACCGCATGGTTTCCGTGATTATTTACCTAAATGAAGACTGGAAAAAAGGCGATGGGGGAGAGTTAAAGATTTTCAAAGAAGACGGAGAACTGATTGTTGATCCTGTGGCCGGACGATGCGTGATGTTTAAAAGTGCGGATGTGCCACACGAAGTGATGCAAACCAATTTGGGTCGATACAGCCTTACCGGTTGGCTGCTCTATCAGCCAAGTGGGGTGGGATTTGTTTTGGGGTAAGGTTCGGTTGAAACCTTTTCAAACACACTCTGAAATCACCCATCCGGCACTCCAGCAAGCCTGGAAGTTAAAACCGCCCGTTAGGGCATCAATGTCCAGCACTTCACCAGCGAGGTAGAGATTTGGGTAACGTTTGCACTCAAAAGTAGAGAGATCAACTTCGGACAGTTTGATGCCGCCAGCTGTCACAAACTCTTCCTTGAAGGTACTCTTACCGTCGACCGCATACCTTCCTTGCCCAAGCTCTTCCACCAGCTTGTTTAGATGCTTTTTGGAGAGCTCCATGAATGGCGTTTCTGAACCTATGCCGCAATAGTTAACTATTCGCTCCCAGAAACGCTTGGGGAGGTCAAATAGGGGATAATTGATCACCCTTCGTTTTGGGTTGGAAGTGGTATATTCCTGAATATGTTTTTTAATGTCATCAGGTTTTAGCACCCCGGTAAAGTTGATGAGCACATCAAATCGATAGTGCTTTTCTGCCAGCTCATATGCTCCACGGGACGACAGCTTCAACACCGCTGGCCCACTCAACCCCCAATGTGTGATCAGCAATGGGCCATGTTCTTCCAGCTTAGTGCCGGCGACTTTCACCTGCACCTCCTCAAATGAAATGCCCTGAAGATCTCGGATTCTTGCGTCTTTAATGTTGAAAGTGAAAAGCGAGGGTACAAGCTGTGTTAACTCCAATCCAAGCTCTTCAAGCACTTTCCAGGTGGCCATGGAGGAGCCGGTGGCGGCTATCACTTTGTCTGCCTCATGCGTTTTGTTTATTGAGTGAACCAACCATCGATCATCTTGCTGTTCCAATTGGGTCAGCACTTCATTTTGGAGAATAGTCACCTCATGTTTCTTTGCTTCATTCAGAAAGCAATCAATGATGGTTTGTGAGTCATTCGTGACCGGAAACATGCGCTGATCTTCTTCCGCTTTAGTTTCCACGCCTCGTTGGTTAAGCCAGGATACCATATCGGTGGTCGTGAATATCTTGAAAAGTGGATGCAGTTTTTTGTTACCTCTTGGATAAAAAGGAACTAACTCTGAGGGTTTACTTCGTGCATTTGTGACGTTGCATCGGCCACCACCAGAAACTTTGACTTTGCTTAGTAGTTTGCTTGATTTTTCCAGTATGGTCACCTGATAGTCCGGGTGTTTTGCAGCGATGTTAATTGCTGCAAAGAAGCCAGCAGCACCTCCTCCAATGATGATCACTTTCACACTTCAAAGAAATACAATTGTGTTAAATTAAATGCTCAATTCGATCATAATGGCATACTGTTATTTCAATGGAGGGATGGTAGATGAAAAGGAGGTAAGTCTATCCATTCACAACATCGGTGTACATCGAGGTTTTGGAGTCTTCGATTTTTTTCGAATGAGAGACGGGCAATATTCGTTCATTCAGGAGCACCTTGATCGATTTGAGAAGTCTCAACGATTTATGGGCTTATCCCACATCATCGATCAGGATGAGATCCGAGAGGCTGTGGATACATTGAAAGATTGGAATGGCTATTCGAATGCAGGTTTTAAACTGATGCTTCTGGCCGACGGGAGCGATTCCGACCTGGAATTATCTCCATTATTTTTCATCCTGCAGTCCGATCTGTCTAATCACCAACCGGAACCATATGCCAGTGTAATCTTACATGAGTATGTGCGAGAATATCCGCAAATCAAGACGGTTAGCTACTTCACAAGCAACCTCCTTCACCGAAGAAAGATGAAAGCTGGGGCTATCGATATCATTTATCATAAAGACAATTTACTTAGCGAAGCGTCTCGTAGTAATGTTTTTATAGTACGGGATGGAGTATTTAAAACACCTGCTGAAAATATTCTGGAGGGAATTACCCGAAAGCAGGTTCTGCAAGTGGCAGGGCAAGTTGGCTCTGTAGAAGTGACGGATGTCACTGTTGATGACTTTTTTGCTGCCGATGAAATATTTATTTGCAGTACGCTTAAGGAGATTTGTCCCATCGTAGAAGTAGACGGAAACGCAGTAGGAAGCGGAAAAGTTGGCCCTCTTTCAAGAAAGATCAGCCAACTTTTCCAGCAAAAGCTGATGGATTAATCATTCATCTTTCAGACACTTTGAAGGGTTAACATGGGCCGCTTTTAGTGCTTGAGAACTTACTGTAAGCCATGCAATGATCAACGAGATGGCTGCTGTGCCAAGGAATATCCAAAAGCTTAGATTAATCTTATAAGCAAAGCCTTCAAGCCATTTGTCCATGAAATAGTAGGAGATAGGAATGGCAATTATGATTGATACAGCCACTAGTTTAGTAAAGTCCTTGGATAGCATCATCACAATATTGCTCACCGATGCTCCCAATACCTTCCTGATTCCAATTTCCTTCAGCCGTCGTTCTGCTGTGAAGGTCGCCAGTCCAAATAAACCAAGACATGAAATGAGGATAGCAAAGCCTGCAAAGTAGGAGGAAAGTGTCCCGATTCTTGTTTCGGATTCATATAATTCCTGGTAGCTTTTGTCTAGAAACTCGTATTCAAATATGAAGCCCGGACAAAATGTTTCATAAAGTTGCTGAACTTCTGCCATTGCTTGTACTTCCTTACCTTTTTCTAATCTAACTGCGATATTCCATGTATTGCCCAGCCAAAAGAAGGCCGGATCCACTTCTCGGTGAATGGATTGATAATGAAAGTCTTTAAGCACACCTATGATCTGAAGATCATGTTCTTCCCATAGCTTTATTGTTTCACCCAGGGCTTCTTCAGGTGTGAAACCCATGATTTTCACAGCGGCCCCATTCATTACAATTTTAGTGCTGTCCGCACCAAATTGATCGTCGAACCATCTACCTGCTATCACCTCCATTCCCATGGTTTTCTGAAATTCCTGATCCACGCGAATGTTCTCAAACAGAATGCGTTCCTCAGGCTGTTTCGTTCGCCAGTCCAATCCACTTGTATTATTCATCTGATGTAGTAGGGTATGGCTGGTGCCAGCAGCCGATGCTACACCAGGAATATTTCTGAGCTCCGTGAAAAATGCCTCACGCTTTTCTGGTATAGTTCCTTCTTGATTAAAAAATACGACATTATCTCTGTTATAACCAAGATTTTTTGTCATGGCATAATTGGTCTGTTTATGGATCACAATAACACCTACGATAAGAATGATAGTAATTGTAAACTGAAAGATTACCAGTCCTTTTCGAGCCCAGATTTCACCGACGGAACTTTTGATTTCTCCCTTTAAGACCTTGACCGGGTTGAAGTGGGTAAGGTATAATGCCGGGTAACTTCCCGCCATCAGCCCGGTGATGATGACTGTACCAATGGAGAACATCAGAATCTCAGGGGTAATTTGCAGCGAAATCTCTTTATCAGTGATAAAGTTGAATTGTGGCAGCAAAATAAGAACCAGGAAATAGGCTAGAATCATCGAGAAGAATGTGATTAGCAACGACTCACCAATAAATTGTCTAATCAATGTTTTTCTGTCTGCACCGATGGCCTTTCTTACACCTACTTCATGAGCACGCTTTGAGGCCCTGGCGGTAGACAAATTCATGAAGTTGATGCAGGCGATAATCAAAATGAAGATCGCAATAATGGAGAACAACCTCACATATTCGATGCGGCCTCCATCCTGAACACCATTGGTATATTTACCATACAGGTATTGTTCGGAATATTTCTTCAAAAAGAGATCAACATTACTGTCGCCATCTTCGTTTTTACTTTTTACATAGCCTGCAATTTTCTCGGTAACCTGATTAGGATTTGCACCTTCCTCAATGATTACATACGTGTGAGGACCATTGTTCCCCCAGCTGGTTACCCATTCATTGTTGTCTTTGTAATCCTCAAAAGGCAGCACAAAATCGAATCGGTAAGTAGAGTTTTTAGGAATGTTTTCAAATACTCCAGTCACAATAAAATCACGATCATTTTCATATCTCAGTGTTTTGCCAACTGCGCCTCCCACATCACCGAAGAACTTCTCCGCCAGATTTCTTGAAATACAAATAGAGGATTTATCTTTAAGAACATCATCCGGATTGCCAGCCAATAGGGAATACGAGAAAATATTAAAGTAGTCTTCACCCACATGAAACCCTTCTTCTTTGAAATATTTGTCATTGTTGTAGGACAAAAGCGACTTACCCACCCAGGTAGTGGTGGCGGCATATTTGATGTCTGGAAAATCTATTTTTAAATTCTCAGCTAGTATTCCCGGAGTGGAATTTGTCGCAAACATTTCATTGGAATAGGTCTGAAATTCCATGACTCTAAATAGTCTGTCATCTTTTTCATGAAATTTATTGACACTGAGTTCATCCTGAACCCATAGGTAAATAAAAAAGGCACATGTTAGGCCCGTTGTTAGGCCTATCAGATTAACCAGGGAGGAGACTCTGTGTCTTAAGAAGTTTCGTAGTGTGATTCGCAGATAGTACTTCATATTTTGAGTAGTTGAGTTCTAATAAGGATCAATGCAAACACTAAAAAGTTGCATCTCTTCAAACTACTCTGTCTTTTATGAAAGGTTACATCTAGTTAAAATGATTCATCGTGCGCTCCATGCCGATGGTGCAAAAAGACTTGATGGCATCTATGGCGCGATCCATGTTTAACACCAGCTCATCCATCTCTTCTTTCGAAAATGGACTAAGAACGTAATCAACCTGTTGGCCCTTGTGGAAGTGATCTCCAACACCAAAACGCAAGCGAGGATAGTTTGCACCACCACACAGCTGTTCAATGTTTTTAAGCCCATTGTGACCTCCGGCTGATCCTTTGGGTTTAAGACGAATTTTACCGTAAGGAAGGGCGATATCGTCTGTGATAACTAATAGATTTTCTTTTGCGATTTTGTGGTGTTGTAAATAATGATTGACCGCCTTTCCACTTAGGTTCATGTAAGTAGTTGGTTTGATCAGGTGCAGGGTGCGTCCTTTGTGCTTTAGCTCCGTGGTATAGGCAAGTTTGTTCATTTCAAACTTGGTACCTTCCTGATCAGCCATTCGATCAAGAACCAGGAATCCGATATTATGCCTCGTGAGTTCATACTCAGGGCCTATATTTCCAAGTCCTACGATTAAGTATTTCATAAATTTTAAAAAGCAAAAAAAATCCCGACGCGAAGGTCGGGATTAAAATAGATATTTTGAAATGAATTAAGATTCTGCCGGAGCTTCTGCTGCTGGTGCATCTCCACCTTCTGCAGTTGCTTCTTCTCCTTCTTCTCCTTCCATTTCTTCGTCTTCTACCTCATCTTCTTTTCCTTTCAGTGCTCTAGGTACCTCGATACCTGCAATGGTCACAAGCGGACTATTAAGGATTTCGTATTCTCCTACTTCCAATTCACCTACTTTAATGGATTTCCCAAGACCAAGGCCGGAAACATCTACCTCAATGTATTCTGGCATGTTCTTAGGAAGTGATTTAATCTGAAGATATTTCACCTTCCTGATAAGCTTACCTCCTTGCTGAATACCTGGTGCAGTACCTGTTGTGTGCACAGGGATATTCATTTTAATTGGTGTTCCACGGAATAGCTGTAGGAAATCAACGTGCATGATGATCTCACTTACCGGGTGGAACTGAACATCCTGAAGAATAGCTTCAAAAGGTTCCGGTTCGCCTTCAATTGTTAATAAAGCGAAGTGTGCTTCGTCAGTGTATACCAGGTCTCTAAACAAGATCATTGGAGCGTAGAAATGAATCTGATGATCACCGCCGTATACAACGCACGGAACCATCCCTTCTTCTCTTAAGCGCTTCGCTTCTGTCTTGCCGAGATTTGCTCTTTTATACCCTATAATCTCAACAGTTTTCATAATTGAATTTGATTTAAAATATGATTATTTAATGAATAATGAACTAATTGATTCGTGATCGTGGATCTTACGAATGGCTTTTGCAAACAATTCAGCCACGGTCAGTACTTTGATTTTTGAGCTCTCCTGCTTTTGAGGAATCGTATCTGTAATGATCAATTCTTCCAGCGCAGACTCTTCAATATTTTTGTAGGCATTTCCGGAAAGCACACCATGTGTTGCAAATGCTCTTACGGAATTAGCGCCTTTCTCTTTTAATAGTGTTGCAGCCTTACTAATCGTTCCTGCTGTATCTACCATGTCATCAACCAAAACAACATCTTTACCTTCTACATCACCGATTACCTGCATAGATGCCACTTCATTCGCTCGCTTTCTGTGTTTATCACAAATCACCATATCCACCTCAAAAAGCTTGGCGTATGCACGAGCACGAGCCGTTCCTCCCACATCAGGAGAAGCGATGATCATGTTATCAAGTTTAAGATTTTTGATGTACGGATAAAAGATGGCCGACCCATCCAGGTGATCTACAGGAATATCGAAAAATCCTTGTATCTGTCCGGCGTGTAGATCACATGTCATGATTCTATCAGCGCCTGCCGAGGTTAGCACATTGGCTGCAAGTTTTGCCGCGATGGAAACTCTTGGTTTGTCTTTTCTGTCCTGACGCGCATATCCGAAGTATGGAACCACCACGGTTACATATTTTGCACTTGCTCTTCGAGCGGCATCAATCATTAAGAGCAGTTCCCAGATATTGTCGGCAGGAGGGACGGTGGGCTGGATGATGAATACATCGGAACCTCGAACAGATTCTGTGAAGTAAACACCCATTTCGCCATCACTAAAGGTTTGCTTTTCACTTTTGCCCAGGGGCTTACCATAATTATCGGCAATAGCATTTGCCAATTGCGGGTGAGCGGATCCTGCGAAAATCTTTACTGATGACATCTTTACCTAAAATAAATCCCACCTGCGTTGGTGGGATCTGATCTTGTTGTTCTTTTTAGAACTTGTTGGCCTACTAGGGCTTCCCGAAATTCGCTTCGCTTATTCGGGACAGGCTTCTCGCCACCTAAATTCCAAAAAAAAACTTGTTGGCCTACTAGGGCTCGAACCTAGACTCTTCTGGACCAAAACCAGACGTGTTGCCAGTTACACCATAGGCCAATACCGGATGTATTTTTTTAAGTGTTTGTCCTTCACTTCCGTACAAACGGACGGCAAAATTAGCTGATATTTTTTTAAATCAAAAGACTATACTTTGGATTTTACCCAATTAAACGCATTAGCAAACGGTTCCATCCATGGAGAGACTTCTGCAGACGCCAATCCTTGCTTATAAGGCCAGTTCCAGGCAAACAATGATCGTTCAAGGTGGGGCATGATTGCCAGGTGTCTACCGTCCTCGGAACAGAGTGCTGCGGTATCAAATGAGCTTCCATTTGTATTGCCTGGGAATTCTGAATAAGTATACTTTACTGGTATTTTAAGGTCCGCCTCACTCTCAAGAACGAACTGACCTTCTCCGTGAGCCAACCAGATCCCTAGCCTGGAGCCAACCATGGATTCCAGTAGGATAGCGTTTGTTTCTTCAATATCTACACTAACAAATCCACACTCAAATTTGCCAGAGGAGTTGTGATGCATTTTTGGATGCTGATCTCCCATTTCAGGATAAATCAAACCTAGTTCCATCATGAGCTGACATCCGTTGCAAACGCCTAGACTCAACGTATCCTCTCTGGCATAAAATGCATCAAGGGCGGCTTTTGCCTTCTCATTGAATAAGAAAGAACCAGCCCAACCTTTAGCAGAGCCAAGAACATCCGAGTTTGAGAACCCACCAACAAAAACGATCATATTCACCTCACTCAAATCTTCACGACCGGTGATCAGGTCAGTCATGTGCACGTCTTTCACATCGAAACCCGCCAACCATAATGCGTAGGCCATTTCCCGATCAGAGTTTACACCCTGCTCACGTATGATGGCAGCTTTTACTCCGGACTTTCCTTTGCGGTTAAAGTTCAGGTTATAACTGGATGCCATGCCATCAAATCTTTTTGGGAAGGAGTAGGAGAGTGGCTGCTTAAACCGATTAGCTGTTCGGTTCTTTGAAACTTCTGGTGTTGTTTGCTTTATGTCCAGCAATGCAGAGGTTTTAAACCAGCTGTTTCGAGCTTGCTCAATGTCAAATGTCTGACTGAATTCCCCATTCTCTATGGAGAGGTTGCGGTCGTCATTGATGCTTCCAATCTCGCTCCATTTTATCCCTGACTTTTCTAGCGATTGAATGCCATCTTGGTTCATTTGAAGAATAAGGGCTGGTTTTTCGGAGAACAGAATTCTTACAGTATCATCCTCACCTAAAGATGAAAGATCAATATCCATCCCACCTTTGGAGTTTGGGAAGTTCATTTCCAGTAGCGTGGTGATCAAACCACCTGCAGAAACATCATGTCCTGCTATCACTTGACCTTCGTTGATTAACTGCTGAACAGCATTGAATGCTTTGGCTACTACCTCCGAATTGGATTCAGGTGTTTTGGCTCCCAACTTGGATTGCGTTTGCGCAAATGAAGATCCCCCTAATTCAAAAGCTCCCCCAGAGAAGTCGATGTAAACGATTTTTGAATCCTTTTGACTGTAATCGATGGCCGGACTAACTGTTTTGTTGATATCCGACACTTCAGCTACTGAACTAATAATAACTGTACCTGGAGCATAGACTTTTTCTCCGTCCGGATACTTCTGAGTCATGGACATGGAGTCCTTACCTGTTGGCACGTTAATCCCAAGTTCGCAGGCAAAGTCACTGATCGCTTTCACTCCTTCATAAAGGCGAGCATTTTCTCCTTCATTTTTAGCTGGCCACATCCAGTTGGCACTCAACGAAACACCTTTCAGTCCGTGAGTCAAAGGAGCCCAAACCAAATTCGCTAAAGCTTCAGTAATGGAAAGTCTAGACCCTGTACCAGCGTTTATTAATCCTGGGACTGGAGAGTGCCCTATCGAAGTTGCAATGCCTTTATTGGACTTGAAGTCAAGTGCCATCACCGCCACATTATTTAAGGGTAGCTGAAGTTCTCCGCAGGTTTGTTGAGTAGCCACTCGACCGGTAACACATCTGTCCACCTTATTCGTAAGCCAGTCTTTGCAAGCGACTGCTTCCAACTGAAGTACAGCATTTAGATACTCTTCGATTCTGTCCTCAGAATAGTTGACCTCTGAGAAATTGGATTTGTAAGATTTATCTTCAAGAATTGTTTTGGGAGATGAACCAAAGAGATGGTGCAGCTTGAGGTCGAAAGGGGAGGCTTCTCCATCGTTTTCAAACTTCAGCTCATTATTGTCTCCCGCTTCACCTACTTCATAGTATGGGGCCCTTTCCCTTTCGGAAACACGCTTCAAGTATGCTGCATCCTGATCTTTGATCACCAATCCCATTCGCTCCTGGGACTCATTACCCAATATTTCTTTGGCAGAAAGGGTCTCATCACCAACGGGCAATTTCTTCAGGTCTATCACACCACCGGTTTCTTCCACCAATTCTGAAAGACAGTTCAAGTGCCCACCGGCTCCATGATCATGAATGGATGTAATGGTATTGTCTTCCAATTCTACCATCGCACGAACAGCATTAGCTACGCGCTTCTGCATTTCAGGATTTGACCGCTGAACCGCGTTTAGTTCAAGTGCTTGATTGAATGCTCCCGTATCAACAGAGGAAACGGCTCCACCGCCCATTCCGATACGGTAGTTGTCACCACCCATCACTACGATTTTTTCTCCGGCTGATACTGTTTTCTTTAAAGCCTCTTTTTTCTTACCATAACCAATGCCACCAGCCTGCATGATTACTTTGTCATACCCATATTTCTTTCCACCTTCCTCATGTTCGAAGGTTAGCACGCTTCCACAAATAAGTGGCTGTCCAAATTTGTTACCGAAATCGCTGGCACCATCAGATGCTTTAGTTAGAATTTCCTGAGGCGTTTGGTACAACCACTTTCTGGCCGGTTTTTCCCAGCTTCTTCCATCCTCCAGTCGAGAGTAGGAGGTCATGTATACAGCTGTTCCTGCCAATGGAATACTTCCTTGTCCACCAGCCATCCGGTCCCTAATTTCTCCGCCTGAACCGGTTGCAGCTCCATTGAAAGGTTCTACTGTTGTTGGGAAGTTATGGGTTTCTGCTTTTAGCGAGATGACAGATTCAAATTCTTTAGTGTCAAACCAATCGGGTTTGTCTTGAGAGGCAGGCGAAAACTGTTCCACTTTTGATCCCTGGATGAAAGCGACATTGTCTTTGTAGGCAGAAACCAGATAATTTGGATGTTCTTTCGAGGTTTTCTTGATCCACTGGAAAAGAGAAAGCTCTTGTTCCTCTCCGTCGATGATGAACGTGCCATTGAATATCTTGTGTCTGCAGTGCTCGGAATTGATCTGTGAGAATCCGAATACCTCTGAGTCAGTTAGCGGCCGACCAATTTCATTAGCGACTTGTTCAAGATAATCAATCTCCTCGACGCTGAGGGCCAATCCTTCCTGCTCATTGTAGGTCGCTATGTCATGGATGTGTTCAATGGGTGCTGGTTCTCGATCCAGTGTGAAAATGTTCTGATCCAATCCTTCATATACTTGTTGTAGCATCGGATCAAAAGCGCCGGCAGAGGCCTCAGAGATATAGGTTTCAATTCTATAAATGGCCTCAATTCCAGCATTGTGAGCAATATCGGAGGCATTGGTACTCCATGGAGAGATCATCTCTTTTCTTGGGCCAATGAACTTTCCAGCTATTTCGTTCTTTTCAACTGGCTGAGCTCCAGAGAAGAGCCAGGTAAGTTTGTCAATTTGATCGGATGAGAGTTTTTCTGAAACACCAACGGCGATAACAGCGTCTTCAGAATTTTGGAAGAATTGAATCATTGAGGAACCTCGTTTTGAAGTCCGCAAAATTAACCTTTTTGTGAGCTTTGTTTTACTCTGATTTCAACAATTTGCGTATCGATTTTCGAAGGGTGCCAACCGTCATAGTTGAGTATCCTATCACAACCTTTTCAATGAAACCCTCTCGATTGACTACAAAGTGAGTAGGATAGGATCGAACATTCATTTCCTGACAAAAATCTTTGACATCAGGAATTGACTGATAAGCAAATACTCGCTTACTAATAAACTTGTTTACTTGTTGCTCATCATCAAACGTTGGAGCAAGAAACACAATTTCCTCATTTTTAAACTCTTCCACCATCTCATTCATTTCCGGCATTTCCATGATGCACGGTTTACACCTGGTGAACCAAAAGTTCACAAGAAATATTTCGCCCTCTAATTGTTTTTTGGTATACGTTTTACCATCCAGAGTTGTCAATTCAAAATCAGGAAAAGGCTCACCCTTCATGCGTTTGACTTCTTTTCTGGCATCAGCCACTTCTTTGATTTGCTCTTTCGTAGGTTGCTGAGAAAGCGATAATAAAGGTAGTAAGATCAGCAGTGTACTGGCGTATTTCATTTATCCGAGAGCTTATTTAATATCAATTTAGCAACTTCCGGTTTAATCAGCTGATGATGCTTGAGTGGAAGGATATTTACACGAAAATCACCCATCTTTTCAATAATGGGCAAAATCTTTTTCGGTTTGATGATCTGGTCTTTGCTTCCAAGGATGATACGCCTGTCAAACGAATGATTTTTGAAATGCCTGGAAAGTTGACGTTTGGAATAACCAAGCGATTTAAAATGATTCCAGGAGATAAATACGCGCTTTCGGTTTGCATCATCCCCCAGTTCCTTTTTAATAAATTCACTGAGGTATGGACTTACTAATTTGTATTTTTCATTTAGAGCAACCAGTTGCTCCAGCTTATTGGGGCGAAGCATGAGGTATTTAAATAGCCACTTAATTGATCGGTTAGTCAATAATTTGAACCAAATCGTTAGAAAAACACCATCCGGACCGATAAGGATCAATTCATCAATTCTTTTTGGGAATGCCAAGGTGGAGGCTATGGCAAATCGTCCGCCTAAACTGTAACCTAAAACAGAAAATCTGTCAATTTGCTCTTTCAGTAAGAACGCTTCCAGGTAGGTGTTCCATTCCTTCTTGGAAAGTTTCCCGAAATCTCGATAGCTGTCTCCATGATAGAAGATGTCGATGGCATAAATGGTGTAATGATCTTCCAGGATTTTTCCCCAGGAACTAAAAATATTTTTGTCTTGTCCAAATCCATGGAAAGCAATTAAAATATTGTCTCCATTACCATACCTGGTATAGACAAGCTGTCCATTTGGTGCATCCACTTTCGTCATGAGGACATGAAAATAGGTTCATTTTCCATGTGCTGAAAAAAAAGTTGAAAAAAAGCGAACTATTCTCCTCGCTCTTCGTTGATTTGCACGACGGAAACTTTAGTTGTTATTAAAGTTTCCAAAGTATTAACGGTTTATTAACAGAAAATTAGCATTGGAAGCGAAAGAAAAAATATTGAATAGTGCGGAGGAGTTATTTATCCAATACGGAATCCGAAGTGTAACCATGGATGATGTGGCCAGGGCAGCTTCTATGTCTAAAAAAACTTTGTATCAATATTTTGATAATAAGGATAGCCTGGTTTCCGAGGTAGCAAAGAATCATTTTGAGAAAGAAGCTTCGGAATTTGAGGAGATTGATAAGGAGGCCACTGATGCCATCCATGAAATTCTACTTGTGTCACAATGCTTACGTAAACATGTTTTTCGAATGAATCCATCATTGCTATATGACATGCAGAAATATCATGGGGCGGCATGGGATAAGTACCTCGAATTCAAGCATTCTATTATTCGAGGACACATCGAGAAGAACATTGAGAGAGGAAAGGTGGAAGGACTCTTTCGCGATGGACTGGATGCAAAAGTGCTTTCTATTTTGCGAGTAGAGGGGGTTCAGTTGGTGTTCAATACCCGCATTTTCCCAAGAGAAGAATTTGATTTCCCGACTGTTCAGCTTCAAATCCTGGATCATTTCATACATGGATTGCTTACGGAAAAGGGAAGAAAGAAGTATGAAGAATACATGCAACTAATATCTACAAATATCACACGCTAATTTTATGAAAGGACTACTCACATCATTACTATTAATTGGCTTTGCGATGAAATTGGATGCGCAAGAGCCGATTGATCTAACACTGGAAGACTGTATCAGCTACGCTTTGGAAAACAATGAGCAGCTTAAGATTAAACAATTAGACAGGGAAATAGCAGAAGCGGAGGTTAGAAAAACCATTTCAATGGGGCTTCCTCAAGCTAACGTTAATGGGGGATTGAACTATAATTTCGAGCCACAGAAAAGCTTGTTAGATCCTAATTCATTCCCTGGGGGCTCAGGAGGAGCGACAGAGGATATCGAAGTTTCGTTTCAGCAAAAATATGATGGAAACATAGGACTTGGTGTTGATCAACTTATTTTCGATGGATCGTATTTTGTCGGGCTTCAAGCTGCAAGAACTTACAAAGAGCTTTCTACAAAAGAACATCAAAAGTCCAAGATTGATATCGTAGAAACTGTAAGCAAGGCATATTACAATGCGTTAATTGCAGAAGAACAGCTGGAGCTACTCGAGAAAAATATCAATCGTCTGGATACTCTTTTGAATGAAACAAGGGAGATGTATGAAGCTGGTTTTGCTGAAAAGGTGGACGTGGATAGGATTCGTGTCAACCATAATAATTTGAAAGTTGAATTGAGTAAGGCTAGGCAGTTAAAGGATGTAAGCCGGAAATTATTGAAGTTTCAGATGGGAATGAATTTGAATCAGCCAATAGAGTTGACTGAACAACTCGAAGAAGTTGAGGTGAGTGTGCCAGTGGTACCTGTGGATAATTTTGATTATAACCAGAGGATTGAGTATTCCCAATTGCAGACCAACAGAAACCTAGCGTATCTGGATATGAAAAACAATAAGGTTCAATACCTACCAAAGCTCTATGCCCGATTTGGATATGGCTGGAATACCGCCGCGGCTACTGGGAGTGATCTCTTTGTATCCAGAAGGTGGTTGGATAATGGAGCTATAGGAATTACCGCATCCATTCCAATATTCGATGGTTTTTTGAAAAGCAATAAAATCCAGCAAAACAGATTGCAGGTAAAGCAGATTGAAAACCAGATGTCATATGTGGAAAAAAGCATAGATCTGGAAATAGAGCAATCTAAGATCAACCTGAACAGTCAGATGGAAACACTGGAAGTACAAAAACAAAATGTGGAGCTGGCCCAGGAGGTGTATGATATTTCCAAAGTGAAGTATCAGGAAGGAGTGGGGTCCAATCTGGAAGTTATCGATGCAGATGCATCATTGAAGGAAGCACAGACCAACTACCTCAATGCCCTGTATCAGGCCATCACTTCACAAATCGAACTTAAAAAAGCACTAGGAACTCTTTATAAAAACTAAGATCATGAAATCGAAGATCACATCGCTCTTGCGAAATGTTGACGATAAAAAACTGACTACTCACATGAAAAAGATCAACTACATAATCACACTTACTATTCTATCTGCTATTGCGGTGGCTTGTGGCAGTGCATCTGGCGAGCAAGGGATTGCTGCTAAGAAGAATGAACTGAAAGAACTTCAGGATCAATCCATCGAACTCAAAGCTAAAATTGCCAAGTTGGAAGAGGAAATCAAGGCAGAGGATCCTGATTTCAATCAGAAGAAATCATCAGTTCTTGTTTCGGTAGAGACATTGGCAAAAAAAACCTTTACTCATTCGGTGGAGATCAGAGGGGCGGTTGAGTCGAAGAAGAATGTCTTGCTTTCTGCCGAAGGCATGGGAAAAATAGAAGCGATCCATGTGAGGGAAGGCCAAAGAGTGTCAAGAGGACAAGTGTTGGTCTCTCTGGATACCGATGTGGTTAGGAATAATATCAAGCAAACGAAAGCACAGCTGGATCTTGCAAGTGAAGTTTTCGAAAGGCAAGAACGTCTTTGGAAGAAAAACATTGGCACAGAAGTGCGTTACCTGGAAGCAAAGGCCAATAAAGAAACATTGGAGAGTCAATTGGCTGTATTACAGTCTCAGCTTGATATGATGATTGTGAAAGCTCCATTTAGTGGGATTGTTGATAATATTCCGGCAAAAGTTGGAGAGGTGGCTCAACCGGGGCTACCGCTTGTAAGATTAGTCAATCCTGATGAAGTGTACATTTCAGCAGATGTTTCAGAGTCATTCCTGGGTAAGTTTTCACCGAACCAGGAGGTAGAGGTGTATTTTCCTTCGCAGGATAAGCGAATCAAATCAAAAATCAAATCTGTTGGACAAACCATTAAAACAGACAACAGAACCTTCGAACTTGAGGTTGAGTTGCCAAAATTGGACTTCCCGGCACAACCGAACCAGGTTGTGGTATTGCGACTGGTCGACTACAGAAATGATCAGGCATTGGTGGTACCTACAGAAGTTATTCAGGGGGATAATGGAGGAAACTATGTGTATGTAATCACTAATAAAGAGGGGGATCAGGTGGCTACCAAAAGGCAAGTGAAGCTAGGAGCCTCTCATAATTTGAAGACCGAAGTGGACTCAGGACTGAGTGAAGGTGATAAGGTGGTAGTAAAGGGTCACAGGGATTTGTCAGAGGGAGTTCAAGTGTCTATCGTTCAATAAGCTGAATCTTTAATTCAATTAGATATGTCAGAAGAATTAAAAGATATTAAAACACAAAAGGAGTTTGGTCTAACCACCCTCTCCTTGAAAAACCGAACCACGGTTTATGTGCTTACATTCATTGTAATAGCCGCGGGTTTGTTTTCGTATATCAGCCTTCCAAAGGAAAGTTTTCCGGAGATTAGGCAACCAGTGGTCTATGTAGGAACTCCATACCCGGGCAACTCGCCTTTGGATATGGAAAACCTGATCACTCGACCGATTGAGAATGAACTCAATTCTATTTCTGAGGCGGATTTGATCAAGTCAACTTCCGTTCAGGATTATTCTACCATCATCGTTGAATTTACACCCGAAACGGACGTAGAGGACGCCCTCACAAAGGTGAAAGATGCGGTGGACAGAGCTAAGCCAGAGTTGCCATCAGATCTGGAGCAAGATCCGAATGTGTTTGACATGAACTTTTCAGAGTTTCCGATTCTAAACATCAACCTGTCAGGTGATTATAGCATGACCGATCTGAATGAATATGCGGAATACCTGGAAGAGGAAATAGAAAAGCTGTCAGAGATATCGAAAGTGGAGATCAGAGGAATTGATGAGCGCGAAGTGAGGATAAGTGTCGATCCATATCAGATGGAGGCACGTCAGGTAAATTTTGGAGATATCGAGCAGGCAGTAGCCAGCGAAAACATTACTTTATCCGGGGGAACATACAGAGAAGGAGATATCAGACGAACTATCCGTGTGGTCGGTGAATTTGAAGAACCGACGGAGATTCTGGAAGTGGTTGTAAAAGCGGAAAATGGGAACATCGTATATCTGAAAGATATCGCAGATGTTTCATTTGACTATGTAGAGAAGAAAAGCTACGCGCGTCTCTACCAGAACCCGGTAGTGATGGTGGATGTAATCAAGCGAAGTGGTGAAAACCTGTTGATCGCGACAGAAAAGATCAATGCGATTTTGGAAAATGCCAGAGAAGAGATCTTCCCAGAAGATTTGATTGTAACGAAAACAAACGATCAGTCGCAACAAACGCGCGACATGGTGGACAGCCTGGAGAACAACATCATATCCGGGGTGATCCTGGTTGTACTGGTTTTGCTTTTCTTTTTAGGACCTAGAAATGCCTTGTTCGTAGGTATTGCTATTCCATTATCAATGTTTATCTCATTCATGATTTTGGGCATGTTTGGTATCACTATCAACATGATGGTGTTATTCTCCCTGATCATGGCATTAGGTATGCTCGTGGATAATGGAATCGTGGTAGTGGAGAATGTCTACCGATTGAGAGAGGAAGGACTTTCAGCTTTTGAGGCTACAAAAAATGGTGTTGGAGAAGTTGCACTTCCAATTATCGCTTCTACAGCAACCACGCTGGCAGCTTTCCTTCCATTGGCTTTCTGGCCTGGTATCATGGGAGAGTTCATGAAGTATCTGCCGATCACATTAATGATTACACTTGGTTCTTCACTTTTTGTAGCATTGGTGATCAATCCTGTATTAATCAAATCTTTCATGAAAGTAGATACAGGAGAAATCAGAAAGAAGCGTGTGTTGATTTTTGCCTCTGTGGCGATTGGAGTAGGGATATTACTCGCTTTCGCACAGGTGACAGTGTTATCTAATCTGCTCATCATTTCCGGAGCAATTACCTTCCTGAACATTTATGTGTTAACACCACTTTCCAGAAGATTTCAAAACTTCCTTCCAAAGATTGAGGGAATATATAAGAGCACCTTGAAGTTTGCGATTAAAGGATGGCATCCTTACTTGTTCTTCTGGGGTACGGTTGTTCTGATGGTTGTTTCGATTGGGGTTTTTGGTTCAGTGCTCATGTCACCGTCCAAGCCAAACCTGGAATATTTCCCTAAAACGGATCCTCTATATGTCAATGTGTTCATTGAGTTTCCGGTTGGAACTGACATTGAAACCACCAATGACTTCACACAGAAAATTGAAAAGAAAGTCATTGATCTGGTGAAGCCTTACGAAAGCATCGTAGAATCTGTTATTGCCAACGTTGGTTCCGGGACATCTGATCCGAACGACCCATCAGCTTTTGGTGAGCAGGATACACCAAATAAGGCACGTATAACAGTAAATTTCGTGGAGTTCAAAAATCGAGGTGGAATTGATACGAAGCAGATTTTGAACGAAATAAGAGCGTCAGTTGGAGACTATCCCGGAGTGGCTGTCACGGTTGACCAAAACTCAGATGGGCCTCCAACAGGTAAGCCCATTAGTATTGAAGTTTCCGGTAAAGAGTATGCCACATTGATTGAGATTACTGAGGATATGAAAAATCTGATCAATGAATCCGGTATTCAGGGAATAGAGAAGCTAAAGACAGATCTACAGACAGGTAAGCCTGAATTGGTGGTTAATATTGATCGGGAGAAAGCCAGACGTTTCGGGTTGTCTACTTCCAGTATTGCCATGGAGGTCAGAACTGCACTATTCGGAAAAGAAATATCGAAGTACAAAGAAGGAGAGGATGACTATGAAATCCAGTTGAGGTTGAAAGATGAGTATCGCTACGATATTGATGCTTTGATGAATAAGAGTATTGTGTTTAGGGATCAGACCTCCGGTCAGATGAAAAGTGTGCCGATTTCTTCGGTTGCGCAAGCTGAGCTTTCATCGACCTATGGATCAATTAAACGTCAGGATTTAAGAAGACAAGTAATCATTAGTTCAAATGTGGAGGCGGGATACAACCCAACACAGATCAACAATGATATCAAAGAATTGCTGGCTGACTTTGATATGCCTCCGGGCTATGAATTTAAGTTTGGTGGAGAACAGGAAAAACAAGCAGAAGAATTTGAGTTCTTGAGCACAGCATTGATGATAGCCGTATTCACCATATTCCTCATCATTGTATCGCAGTTCAATAAGGTTACAACCCCGTTCATTATCATGATGTCGGTACTCTTCAGTACCATTGGAGTTTTTCTTGGACTCGTTATTTTCAAGATGAACTTTGTGGTAATTATGACCATGATCGGTATCATTTCATTGGCCGGGATTGTAGTTAACAATGCCATTGTATTGATTGACTTTATTGAACTAAGCAGAAATAGGCTGAGGGCAGAAACAGGAGTAGATAAGCTTTCGATGGAGAAAATAAAAGAAGCAATTATAAATGCAGGTGTGACGAGATTACGTCCTGTACTCTTAACTGCCATCACGACCATCCTCGGCTTAATTCCTTTGGCAGTTGGAATCAATATTGACTTCATCAAATTCTTAAGTACATACGATGCTGATTTCTTCCTTGGCGGAGACAATGTGGCATTTTGGGGACCCATGTCATGGACCATCATTTTTGGGCTAACCTTTGCTACATTCCTTACGTTAGTAGTTGTACCATTAATGTATTTATTCTTCGCAAGAATTAATCGTCGGTTAGGTTTAAGTTAATAGTATATCCCCTCGGTTTCCGGGGGGATTTTTTGTGATATGAGTCGAGTGTATTTTGTCTTCTTTTTGGTGTCCGTTTACCTGGTTCTGGACATCTATGTTTTTGTGGCCGTTCGGTCATTGACAGAGAGCCTAAGTCCGGCCTGGAGAAAGACCATTTGGATTGCCTATTGGGTATTGAGTATAGGCTCTTTAGCAGGTGTCCTTTTGTATAGGCAAATTGATCCTAAGCAATTTCAAAACCTCCGACTATATATCACAACTTTCTTTTTTGTACTCTTTATCGGTAAGCTTTTTAGTGCCGTCTTTTTGCTTCTTGATGATATAAGAAGAGGGATAACCTGGTTAGTCAATATCTTTCCATTCACCGAAGAGGATCACTCTACTTCACGATCCGATTTCATGCAGAAGTCTGCTTTGATTGCAGGAGCTATTCCAATTGCCACCATGTCTTTTGGTGTGATTTCAGGAGCACACGATTATCGAATACGCAAGCGGGTGATTTATTCACCCAATCTACCAAAAGCATTTGATGGAATTCGAGTAGCTCAGATTTCGGACATTCACACCGGTAGTTTTTTTAATAAAACAGCCGTGGAGGGAGGAGTAGATATGCTATTGGGTGAAAAACCAGATATCGCCTTCTTTACAGGTGACCTGGTGAACAACCGAAGTGATGAGGCTAAAGACTACCTTGATATTTTCAAGCGGGTAAAAGCACCATTGGGGGTTTTTTCTGTGATGGGGAATCACGATTATGGTGATTATACCAATTGGTCATCTGAAGTAGCCAAACAAAAGGACATTAAAAAGCTACACGAAATGCACGCCTATATGGGTTACGATCTGCTATTAAATGAAAACAGAACGATAAAGGTAGATGGAGAGGAAATAGCGATTCTTGGATGTGAGAATTGGGGTGCAGGGCGCTTTTCCAAATATGGCAATATGGTGGAGACAATAAAGGGGGCAGAGGGTAAGCCATACAAACTGCTACTCTCTCATGACCCCAGCCATTGGGATGCGCAGATAAGACCCAGCTACCCGGATATTGATTTGATGCTTGCTGGCCATACACATGGTATGCAGTTTGGGGTGGAAATAGGAGATTTCAGATGGAGCCCGGTTCAATACAGGTACAAGCAGTGGGCGGATCATTATCAGGAAGGAGATCAATCACTATATGTTAATCGTGGCTATGGATTTATTGGATACCCTGGTCGAATTGGCATATTGCCAGAGATTACGATTCTCGAATTAAGAAAAGCTTAAGTAGGGGACATGCAGAAACGGTTGTTATATCGTATATATCTTCATGTCATAGGATGATAGGTGATTTTTTACAGGTGATTAGGTGAAAAGGGGGCTCTCAGCCCCTTTTTCTTTTGTCTCACAGGGAGTTGCTGTGGAGGTTTTCCTTATCTTTTCGCCAAAATCACGATTCAATGACAAAAAAGCTGAATCAGGTTCGTCAGTTCATAGAAGTAGATCTGTGGCGTATCAGACTCAAATCACTTCCTAAGCGAAAGCGTTTCCTTTTTGGGTTTATCCGTATTTGGGTAATAGCGATCAAGGAATTTATTGTAGACAAATGTGCTGAAAAAGCCTCGGCCCTTACTTATCTGTCTATGCTTTCCCTTGTTCCTGTTCTTGCTTTGATATTTGGCATAGCGAAAGTATTTGGTATCCGTGAATTGATGGAAAAGGAACTTGAAAGGTACTTTTCAGGTCAAACGGAAGTCCTGAACCAGGTACAACCATTTGTGGATAAAATGCTCGATACCCAAAGTGGGGGCATTGTAGTTGGAGCATCAGCAGTATTTCTTATTTATACAGTCATTCGATTGCTCATGAACATTGAAAATGCGTTCAATGACATGTGGGATATTAAGAAAAACAGAAGGTGGGAGCGAAAGATTTCGGATTATGTAGCTGTGATTTTGCTTGGCCCGGTATTGCTCATTGTGGCAAGTAGTGCTACAATTTTTGTGAAAGACACCATTCAGGGTTTTGTGACTAATCTGGAATTCTTAGGCCAGTTGAAATCGGGCATCATCTTTCTCTTAAAGCTGCTTCCATACACGATTTTATGGTTGTTGCTTTTTGGCATCTACTTAATATTTCCCAATACCCGAGTCAAGTTTTGGCCGGCACTTTTCGCAGGAATTGTGGCTGGCACCTTATATCAATTAAACCAACAGGCTTTTATTTCCTTGCAGTTTGCGTTTGCTCGTTACCATGCGATTTATGGAAGTATTGCTTTCCTTCCATTGTTTCTGATTTGGTTGCAGATTAGCTGGCTGATTGTGTTGTTTGGGGCAGAGATATGTTATGGAGCTCAGTATATTGATCAGTGGGAAATGAATTCGGAAAAACTGAAAATCAGCTTCAATCACAGGAAAAAACTGGTGCTTCTTTTGCTCTACCGGGTGGTAAAGAAATTTGAAAAAGGAGGAGGTCCGATTTCAATGAATGATTTGGGGGGAATGATAAATATTCCACGTAGATACCTGGCGGATATTTGCTATGATCTTGAACGATCCGGACTCATCACTCGGGTAGAGGCCGATGAAATTGCGTATCAGCCTAGTTTTGATATTCATAAAATGGATCTGCATACCATTCTTGATAAGTACGAGAAGGAGGGGATGGGTGATTTTGATCCTAGAAAGTCGAAAGCTTTCGTTGCGATTGAAGAAGCACTTGAGCAGATTGAAAGCAAGTGGAAGAAAAGTGAAGCCAATGTCTTATTGAAAGACCTATGATTTGCGTTGCTTGAATGACCAGGTGAATTCAAACTCGGAAACCACAGTGCCATCTTTCATTTTTCCTACTGTCTTTAACGTAACTTCAGCAGATTTGCCTGTTTCAATACATTTTTCTACTGCTTCAAATGCTTTTGATCCGTCTTCACAGGTGAAGTAAACACGACCGGTGGCTTTCTTCGAAAAGTTGGCCTTCAAGTCTACGATTATGAATGCGACGGATGGTTTTTTACCGGTGATGGCAAGCATACATGGAGTAGCAGTAGATAGCTCGGCCGCCATACTCTGCACCGCAAAGTAGATCGATTTAAAAGGATTCTTGTTTAGAAACTTGAACGGTACTGAAGTGGTGCATTTCTCTGCGTCTAGAGCTCTGATTCGTAGACCCGCTATCCAGCCCATGGGTAGACTTCTCGTCAGGAAGAGAGGAAATATGAACCCATTGGTCAGCTTCTTTGCTAGCTTTTGTTGTTTAGGATTTAGAGACATCCAGTGTATTGTTTTTCTCGTTTTCCAGAATCTTCTTTTTCTCCCGGTTCATGAAGTAGCTTTCCAGAGCACCCTCGGAGAATTTAATAATGAGGAACAAAACCCCTAAAACTCCTAAGCTGATAAACTGGGTGTCAAAAAACTGATCAATGATTGGCTCCAAAAACACTTGCTCCAGTATGAAAAGAACGACTGCCACCGTTAAAAGGATGGTTGAGGCTTTTCGTCCCACCTTGGCTTTGGCTAGTTGTGTTACAGTATCAGCCAATTGCACATTTTTATCCTTGATTTCTTCGTTTTGTTCACGGATCTGCATATTGGCGTTATCCAACTTCTTCTGCAGTCTGTCTGAAACACGGGTGATTACTTTAGCTTGCGCTACCAGTTCTTCATATTCATCGGAAAAAGCGTCCAGGTCTTCTTTGTAGATTGCATGTGTCTCAATCTTTGCTCTGAATTTCCTGAGACTGTTTATCTCGTCATAATAAAGCTCCTGGTTTTTATCCATTTATCTTAGGCGATCATAAGTCTTCTTCTTCTATTTCAAAGAAGTTGAAATTTAAGTCCAGCAGGTCACTATAGTCTTCTCCAGCTTCCATCATATCATCATCCCCCTCTTCGAAATACCAATTAATCGTAATCTTTTTCCCACTGTCTTCAATTTTACTCAAACGCTTGAAAACATCAAAGAGACACTTTGAGGAGCTTGTATTAAAATATTCAAATGCAATATTGGCTGTAAACTCGGGCCCTCCCGAGACACAATATTCATCGAGATTATCCAGGATCTTTTGATAGAATTGGATGGAATTTTCCGGACTGGATCTTCCTTTCATTTCCAGCAAACCTTCGTCTGGATCAAAATTGATCAGGGGTGTTGTTCGTGTTGGTTCGATGAATACTTTTTCCATAAATTCCTCTACGGTTTGTAAGTTAATCTTTTGGTACTATCCTTCTATCCTTGGTAACCTTATTTGAAAAGTAAAATAGCTTACCTTGTCAGTCACCGGCTGAAATTTATACCTCAGCTTTTGTCCGCCCGTTTTCCGAGCAATATCAATAAACCCAAGGCCACCGGTTCCTTTATCTGAAAATTCCTGCTCTGCAAGTACTCTTTTATAAAGGGCTCTTAACTCATCAGCATCTACCGCATTGATATCATCAAGTCGTTTTTGTATTTCTTTCGTCTTTTCAGCAGGAATGTAATTGCCTGTCTGCAAACTGTAAAAGCGTTTACGAGCTGCTATCATAATTAGGGCCGAATTTGAATCATAACTGCTTACTTTCATATCGTCAGCATTCACTTCATCCAGGTGATAATACAAATTCTGAATACACTCCGTGGCTACATTATAAAACTTCTTCTTGACCTTTCTGTTTTCCTCCAGTTCCTCTAGTCTTTCTTCCAACGTCCCTATCATGGCAGTCACCAGGTCAAAGGTTAATTCACCCTTGAACATCAGGATAATGTTTTGGTCATAAATGTTTTTGTAGCTCCTCAGATAATCCATAAATAGGGGTCAATTTTCTTTGGGCTGGAAAAGTAAGAACTAATGACTAATTAAACCAAATGTTTAATCACCTAAAACTTTGTAGTGATAATCAATCGATTAAGGTCGCCAGCAATCCAACCCTAAATTATTTTCGCAAGCAAAATTATGTTCTTTGTTAGACTTAGTAGATTAAAAACATATTAAAAGACAAATTATGCTTTTCTTTATTACATTAGTGAGGGTGGGGAGTGCCGAAAACGGCCTAGGTATTATTGTTATGCGTATCTAGAGGGAAATCAGTATAAAAATGTGATATTTCCAATAATACTATTTTTGGTATAGATTTGAGGGACTTGCTAATAGGATTTTTTTAATTCTTTCAGCTAATAGAGATTAACTAGATAAGAGTTTAACCAACTATGTTTAAGGTATGTTAAAGAAGGATTTATATTCCAATGTCTATATTCTGACGGCATTGGTTTTGATAGGGGCGATTGCATATTACGTCTTTGTCCTCCAGAAAGAGATTAAAGACTCTTTCAACCAGGATCCACAGATTGTTCAGGTTTCTGCTGATCAGGCTGCTAAAGGCCAACAAATCGTAAAGGCAGCTATTGGTATGGGGTATGCGCGAAACCAGGGGCAGTTTGACTATTTCAAAAATGAACTGCGACGAGTATATCCGCAATGGGTGAAAGGTCACCAGGCGTTGATAAATGGAGACGAAGAATTGAGTATTTCTCAACCCTCCCAGACAGACGAATACCTTGCTCTTCAGGACGAACTGAAGTTCCTCTTCTTTGACATGAATAGCAATACATCTAATGTGATGGATGTAACCTTTTCTTTGGATGATGGAAACATAAATCGTATTTCTCTAAGAAAATCAATTGAAGGACTTGTGAATGCGGTGCGATCCTATGAAGAGGGAATGGACAATATCACCAGCTATTTTGTGAACAACGCACAAAACAGAGGAGCAAGTATTGGACTGGCCGAGTATGTTGGTTTTTCTATTTTCATAGGTATCTTCCTGGTGCAGGGATTTTTCATATTTAGGCCATTGGTAAAACTGGCAAGTGAAAACTACCTTTCTGCAAATAAGGCTTTTGTAAAGGTGAAGAAATCCGAGCAGCAGCTTAAAATCAACTTCCAGAAACAAAAGCTAATTAACAAGAAACTATATCTCTCACGAAAAGAACTTGAAGAGAAAAATACGAAACTTGAGGAATCCGAGGCTAAGTTGCTCAAATCTTCTGAAGAGCAGATTAAAATTAATGAGCGATTGATTGCTGCACAGGATGAGCTGAATCTTGCATATAAGAAACTTCAGGATTCTGAAGTGGAAATTAGAGAACTGGCTGATAAACAATTGCAGGATAACGAGAAACTATTCCTTGCGGAGAAAAAACTACAAGCAACACTCGAGAAAGAGCAGAAGTCCAAAGAGGAGTTGGCAAATGCACTGAATTCATTGAAGAGTGCTCAATCCCAATTGGTACACTCAGAGAAGATGGCATCATTGGGTCAGCTTACCGCGGGTATTGCGCATGAGATTAACAACCCGATCAACTTTATTTCCAGTGGTATGGTTTCCCTGAAAATGTCTATTGAGGCGATGCGTGATATTGCTGAAGAATATACCAGACTGGATGATGGAGATGATCCGAAGGAGGTGCTGGAATCAGTGAAGGAGCTCAAAGAGGAGCATGAATATGATGAGATTGTAGATGAGCTGGATGACCTGATCAATGACATCAATTACGGGGTACAGCGAACCATCGAAATTGTGAAAGGTCTGCGTGTATTCTCCAGACTGGATGAGGAGGAAGCGAAGAATGCTAATGTCAACGAAAATATTGATGCAACACTTACGCTACTTAGAAATAAAACAAAAGGTAAAATTGAAATCACCAAGCATTACGACGAAAGTATGCACGACATTGAGTGCTATCCTGGTCAGTTAAACCAGGTATTCATGAATATCCTGAATAATGCGGTTCAAGCCATGCCTGATGAGAAAAAAGATGCTGAGATTACCATTTATACGGAGGAAGCTGATAATGAAGTATATGTGAGAATCAAGGATAATGGAATTGGTATACCAGATGAGATTAAGAATCGAATTTGGGAGCCTTTCTTCACCACCAAAGAGGTAGGAGTAGGAACCGGCTTGGGTATGTCTATTACATACGGTATCGTTGAAAAACATGGCGGTAAGATTGACCTTACCAGTGAGGTTGGTAAGGGTACTGAGTTTGTGATTACATTACCTAAGAAAATCACCCTAGTTAAAAAGAAAGAGGATAAAGAGGTAGCAGAGAGTAATTAACCATTAACAACTAATTAGACCCGGGAAGGATGGAAGAGATTCAAGACCAGCAACAAATTGATCGATCAAAGGAAAAGAAGAAGTTTTCGCTTCTTTATGTTGATGATGAAGCCACAAACCTTCGTGTTTTCAAGGCCAACTTCAGAAAATTTTTCAATGTTTACACATCAACTAATCCGATAGAAGCAATTGATATTCTGAATGAGGAGGATATTCAGGTGATCGTCACAGATCAGCGTATGCCTGAGATGACAGGCACACAGTTTTTAGAAAAGATTTTGCCGGATCATCCGGATGTCATAAAAATCATCCTTACAGGCTTTACAGATATTGAGGCTATTAAAGATGGTATTAACCGATGTGGCATTTTCAAATACATTACTAAGCCCTGGAACTTCGATGAAATGAAAGGCGTGCTCGAGCGTGCCGTTGATACTTACCAACAGGCGATCGAAAGTGAGGAGCACATGCAAGAGCTGGAGGAAAGCAATGTAGAGCTTGAGAACAGAGTAAGGGCCAGAACTGAAGAGCTGAACAAGATCAATAAGCGATTGATTGATAGTATTCGATACGCAGGTTTGCTACAGCAGTCTATGTTGCCGAATGATCGCTACTTGAGCCGACAGTTCAAGGATCATTTTGTGATTTTTGAAACCAAATACCTTTTTAGTGAAGAGTTTGTGTGGACCACACGACTCAATTTCCGATCGGAAGATTATACTGTTGTTTCATTGATTGAGTTTGATGGTAAAGGAATAGTAGGTTCTTTGAAAACCCTGATTGCTGATTCGGTATTGAATTACCTGACGCATGACAGAAAAATTTTCCATTCTGGGGAGATTATCAATGAACTTAAATATGAATTAGATGCTGCTGGATCTGACGAACTTCAATGTGATATAAAAGTTTCTGTCGCAGTATTTGATCATAACGCAAATACATTACAATTTAGCGGCATCAATCAAGACATGCTTGTCTTCAATGATCAAAAGACAACCCTATTGAAAGGGGAGGAAAGTGATCATTTTGAGGATGCAATCGCTGATAAAATACCAATTGAGCCGGGAGCTTCTTATTACATGTATTCCAACGGATATTACAATCAAGAGAATGAGGATGGGGTTAAGTTTACCTATGAAAAGTATGAGGAAATGCTTAAGTCAATTCAGGACAAACCTATGAGTGAGCAGCGAGATTTCTTGATGAGTAATTTACAAACGTGGAAAGCAGGATCAAGCCTTAATGACGATATTTCTATCATAGGCTTTAAACTCTAATTTTTTGGGATGGCAAAGGCGAGCAGTTTTAAAAATTGGTGCACCAACAATATCAGTCCGCAATCTTGGACACGCATATGCCTCAAGTGCGTAGATGAAATACGCGGAAAGGGACATACGCTAAAGGAAATGGAAGATCTCAATCCTGACGTAGAAATTGATGATGAGCTATTGGATGCCCTCAATGCTGCCCTCTCTGAGCTATACGAGATGACCGTCAATGAAGAACTGCTCGCCACTCACTAACAAACCCTCACTTTATTTAATCTCAAAGCCAAGCACACAGACATCATCTGTTTGGCTGGTATTCTTTGACCATTCTGCGAAGGTTCCTTCAATGATTTTCTGTTGTTCATGTATTGGTTTATCCGATGACTTTTCGATGAGCTTGTTGAAGTTCTTAGACATGAATTTCTTATCGTGCTCACCACCAAACTGATCCTGAAAACCATCAGAGGATAGATAGATGCGATCTTTTACGTCTAGTTGAATCACCTCTTTGCTAAGTTGAGCATGTACCTCCTGCTCATCACCTTCAATTCCTCCCACCATTTGTCTAGGTGTCTTATATATCGTGAGCTCTGTGTCTCCATGCTTCATGATCCTTAGCGGAATGCCAGCCCCGGCAAACTCCATTTTCAGGGTATCGAGATCAATCACACAGATTCCTATCTCCATACCGTCACGGTTTACCTCGTCCGTCTCTCGCTGCAACTCAAACTTGATTACCTTATCAAGCCTGGAGATGATTTTTTTCGGGTCCAGGTAGTTCTGATAATAAACAATATTAGTCAACTGATTACTCCCCATAATTGACATAATAGCACCCGGAACCCCGTGCCCGGTACAGTCACCGCATGCAATGATCATGAACTCATTGTTTCCCCTTCGTACTCGCTCAAACCAGTAGAAATCACCTCCAATGATATCTTTCGGTCTGTACATTACAAATGAGTCCGGGAATACACTTTGTAATGTGCTCAGTGGGGGAAGTGTAGACCGCTGTATACGCTCTGCATAGCTAATACTATCGCGGATCTGTGATGAAACCGAAACCAGCTGATTCTTCTGCATTTCAATTTGTGTCTTCTGATCAATTAGCTGTTTGTTGGTTTGTCTCTGCTCATCAATCTGACCAATAAGGTTTTGTGACATCATGGCCATTTGTTTGGCCAGTTTACCTATTTCATCTTTCGATCCGGTTGGCAGCTCTACATCCAGATTGCCCTTGCCAAGCTCTTCAGCAGCGTTGCTGAGTTTCACAATCGGCTTCACAAAGAAATTGGCAGCTACAAGTGCCAGAATAATTGTCAATGCCAGTACTGGCAATACAGCCCATAAAATTTGATTTCTAATTTGAGCCAAAGGGAAATACGCCCTTTCTTTCGGGATGCTGAGAATAAGAGTCCAGTCGTTTCCCTGGAAGGAGAGGTAGTTTGTATCTCTGGTTACAAAATACAGCTTGTCCTGCGTTTCGAGGTAGTTAACTCCCGGCTCTTCCAACGAAGAAATAAGGTCGTATTCACTATAGGTTGTAGTCAGAATGCTTGATCGATCCAAATTGGAATAGAGGATGGTGCCCTCATTGTCAATCAGGTGAATGTCCAGGTTTCTGGAGTTATCTGTGCTAAGTGAATATTCACCAACGATTTTGAATAGCTCATCTACCAAAATTCTACCGACTAAAACGCCAATTTCAGAATCTTCATTCAGGTTGGTTACTTTGGTTGCAAAGTGCATCACCACTCGTCCGACAGACTCAGATTTTGATACATCCACAGTTGATTCCTGACCAGAATCAAGTTTGTCCCAATACAGCGATTTGGGATGTTGTCTGCCGATGGCAAGGCGCTTACTATCCGCGATTCTAATTCTATTGGTATCAAAGAAGGAAAATGAGTAGTAAAGGTCATTCAGGTTTTCTAGTTCTTGTAGGCGTTGCGTGAGCAACTCGGGATCATTATTGGCAGTTCTCAAATAAGGATTTTTAGCTGCCATTCGTACGTCATTCAGCCGGGAAAACATAAACCTTCCAATATCGGCACTAATACCTCTGGACTGCTGAGTCATACTAGCAACGATCTCCTCCTTAAAGGTTTGCTCTACTTTTTGATCGGCAAAAAATGAAAGAACGCCTGCTGTGAATAATACCAAAAAAAGACAGAGTATGGTTAATTTGGCGTATATGTTCATAAAATGAGTTTCTCCGTTTGGTCAGTAAAAATAAATCTTTTCACTCTGCTAATCTATGAGATATGGATGATAAGTCAATAATCGATTTCATGCCTTCTTACAGTTAAGAGTATTATCTTCGCTATTGTCCAATTTAATCACCAAATGAAGTTTATTATATCCGCCTGTATAGTATTTATTGCTTTTTCCCTGAAATCTCAAAATCTGACTACTTATAGAAGTGCTCGCTCTGTTGATGAAACAGTGAATCGAATTGTAGAGATTATTAAAAAGAAAAAACTTGCCTATTTTGAAACGGTAGAACATGATAAGGTAGCCAAAGAATACGGAGTAGAAATACCTCCAACTCGAATGATCTTATTTGAGGATCCGAACCTCATGATCGAACTAATATCATGCAGACAAACGACCGCACTGGATCTTCCTATGCGTATTTTGGTCTGGGAAGAGCACGGGGATGTCTACGTCGGGTTCTTTGATCCTAAGATGATGAAAAAGCGATTCATGCTTCAAGAGTGTGACGATGTTATTACCAGCATGTCTCGTTTGAAAATCCGGGTAGTTAACGAAGCGCTTCGGGAGGGAGATTAAGAGGGATTGCCCACCTAACTTTATCCCACCTGAATTTCAGCGAGTCTTCAGCGAAATAGAAAAGCATTCGTTCCTGTGATTGGTCTGCATACCATGGAGCAACCTTAAGTCTGAAAGCATCCAGAGAATCTTTATAATTATACGATCCCCATTGATCCCATTCCTTATTAAAGATGACAATCCATTCACGCTCATCTGGAATTGTAAATAAGGCATACCTACCGCTATCTAATAAAAAGGTATCAACCATGATGTCAGATCCAAATGAAACGTATGTGGCATTATTCGCACCTGTTCTCCACATTTCTCCGTAAGGAACGAGAAATTCCGAACCTGATCCAAAAATTTTGCGATCCTTTACTCCCGGGCTGCTAAACTCAATGTATGCATCAATCCCTCGTACTGTCGCACTGTCTGTTCTGAGTGGGGAAGGACGTTTCTGAGGATCAGAAGTACAGCTACTTTGAGCAACCGCGATAATTGTTGCGTATAGGATTAGTACTGAATTTGAACGAAAATATGTCCGAATTTGAAATACTGATTTCATTAGGATAGTCGATAACGTACTGAATAATAGTATGTTACAAAATTGGGAATATTATTTGCGGGTTGAATATAAAAACTATTCATCATATGGGAATAATAGGCATTGAAATACCGCAATTAAACGAAGAACAAGACATTGAAGTTGAAGTTCGTGTAAATGGCATTAAAAAACAATATCAGTATCGGGTAGAAATTTTTCACTGGGATGACTGCCCCTACCCAACAGAAGATCGAGTCGAATGTATTCGCCAGTTGGTCAATGGATATGACAAAAACTGGGATTTGGCTCACATCGGACTGCCCACCGATGACTACATCCCAATCACTTTCCGAAAGCGTCGTTAGAAAGGAAGATCATCGTCTTTAGAGAAATCTTCTTTCGCCCACTCCTGAGTCGGTGGTGGAGGTGTCTCTGACATACCACCTGTTTTCTTATCTATTCGCCAGGCCTGTAGACTATTGAAGTATTTAACCTCTCCTTGAGGGTCAGTCCATTTTCTACCTTTTAGGTTGAAGTTTACAGAAACCTCATCACCTATCTCTAGGCTATCCAATTGTTCGCAGTTGCTTTGAATCAATTCAAACTTGATGAATTCCGGATACTGAGGGTTTTCAGCATACTCCAGTACAAACTCCCTCTTCTTAAATGTGTCTTTAATGTTTTGCGTATCGTACTTCTCTACGATCTTACCTTCTACAGTCATGTGATTTATTTCTTTTCAATTGAACGGGAAAAAAGCTCGAAGTTAAGGATCAATTTGATCAATGTCAGCGGTTTTTTACCACAATCCTTTCTTAGGGGCTAAACTATTGTTCAATTTTGATAGTTCAATTGGAAAGTATGACAAAGTCAAAGAAATATTTCTTAATTGGGGCCATCATATTTGTAATTATCATGATAGTTATCGCCATAGATATTAGCAATCGAACAGTGGCTCCTTGGGAAAAAGAAAAAATTGAGGTACCGAATGAGTGATAATAAGGTAGATATCTCCAAGATTGACCTGGAAAAGGAAAAAGAAAAGATCACCGACTTGCCAGGGCTGATCGAATATGCACATCATGCAGGTAGTGCTATCATCAAACCTGAGGATAAAGGTCGAATCAAAGGAAATGCCGTTGCAGCGATGCATGATCAGACCGATCGCCAATTCAGGCAGCTATACGAACAAATGCAGACGCTAATCGAGCAAGCCAAATACTTACAAAGCAGAGTTGAAGTATCGGAGAGAATCTATCAGGCCCACGTTCCCTTCCAGCCGGTCATTGGTAAAATCTATTTTCTGTATAAGAAAAAGAATGGAACAGATCTTCTATCGATGGTTAGCCCGGATGAGTGGGGGAAGAGTTTTCCTTATGAGGCATTTGAAGCCGAGGTGAGGCTCATGTCTGATCATACCTGGGAGATAGTAACTACGAACAATCAGGAATATCAATATTAAATCCTAACCATCCCTTTTTTTCGTTGTTTAGAAATGTATGAAGATCGATAAATCTAAATCTTATTTCATTGTTTCTCTACTGGTTGCCGCCCTGCTGATGGGGTGTAGAAACAACTCTGAGGAGCCCGGTATCGATTGTTCAGAATCAGACCTTCAGGTTGAGGTTATTTCATCTACCAAATCAGATTGTCAGATTCCCGGATCTATTGAGGTCGAGGCAAATGGAGGGGATGAACCTTATGAGTTTAGTATTGATGGAGTAACATTTCAGGAATCAGCTGTATTTGATGGGGTATTTGCCGGGCTTTATACCATTTTGGTTAGAGATAACCAGGGATGCGACACTGAAGTCAGCTTCACTTTAGAATCGGAACCAACAGGTATCACACTAAACCTTGCTAGCTCCAATACGACGTGTGGTTTAACAACCGGATCAGTAGAAGCCAGTGCAAGCGGAGGAACCGGATCACTGATGTTTTCTATCAATGAAAGCACCTTCTCAGCCGAGACCACTTTTTCCAACCTTGCTCAGGGTGATTATACTGTGATCGTGAAAGATGAAGAAAACTGTGAAGTATCAAAAAACATTCAGGTGAAAACCAATACTAGCCTTATAGCCGATATCATGCCGATCATCCAGAAAGATTGCTCAATAGATGGATGTCACAACGGTTCTCAATCTCCACGACTGATAACCGAACAGGAAGTGATTCAAAATGCCGGAAGAATCAGGTCTGAAACACAAGCTCGCACCATGCCTAGAGATCGCACATTGACGAATGGAGAAATTCAGCTCATCGCATGTTGGGTAGATGACGGGGCTCTAAATAATTGAGTACATACTTTTAATGTTCATACATTAATCAGTAACTTTATTATGCTAGATTCCTTCTCTGATAGACTAAATCGTTTACAGAGACAGGTCGTTGGGGTGTACTGTAAGATTCAAATTACAGATGATCCTTGTCTGAGTGTGTTTCGTTCATGTTGACCAATTGTATATCGGTTAGTTACCTTATGTCAATCACTTACGGAATATTTCGAATCCTAAATCAGGTTGATTTGTAACGTCTTAACATTCAAAAATTACCCTATACTTATTTAATCCATTGTTGATTATGAAAAAAATACTTGCTTACTCACTTTTTGCTTCCTTGCTGATTTTTATGGGATGCTCCAATAATAGTGAAGAGGACACAACCATAGATTGTGATGCCTCAGATTTGAACCTACAGGTTGGTGATGTCATTAACCCTGATTGCGATACAGAGGGTTCATTTACCTTGGTCGCTTCAGGAGGTACTTCTCCTTATACTTATAGTCTGGATGGCGGGGATTTTCAGTCGTCCGGAGCATTTTCTGACTTAGCAGCGAAAACATATACTGTGGCCGTAACCGATGCAGACGGATGTACATTTCAGGGTTCGTTTAATTTGACGGCCGGGCCAAATGGAATTGCACTTTCGATAGATAAGACAAACTCTGAGTGTTCCAGCAATACAGGAAGTATTACTGTGACGGCAACAGGTGGCGATGGATCATTTACTTATTCAATAGATGGGGGGGCAGATCAAGCTACTAATACATTTGAAAGCGTGGGAACCGGAGATCATGATATTGTTGTCACAGATGGGGCAGGTTGTACTGCAACTACAAGTGTATATGTGAGTTCAAGCATCAGCTTGTCAAGTGATGTCATGCCATTGCTGGAAAGAGAGTGTACGTTTTCAGGCTGCCATAATGGTGACAATGGTGCCGACCGCAATTGGACAGTGAAAAGCAATGTACGAAGTAAGGCAAGTGAAATAAAATCCAGAACACAAAGTGGATCCATGCCTAGATCACCGGGACAGTTGACACAGGCTGAAATTGATATGATTGCCTGCTGGGTAGATGATGGAGCACTAGACAATTAATTGTACAATGCGTAAATTCTTTTTACTAATACTCATGCTGGTGTGTCTTGTCGGACATTCACAGCGATACAAGACAGATAGTACGTTTATTCGCTTCTTTTCAGATGCTCCCATGGAGGATATCGAAGCAGTAAATGAGTCAGCATCCAGCATCATTGATGTTGATAAAAAGTCTATAGTCATTGTGGTGCCAATCAAGTCATTTTCTTTTCAAAAGAAGTTGATGCAGGAGCACTTCAATGAAAACTATTTGGAGTCAGACCAATTTCCTAATGCCATTTTTAAAGGCAAAATTCAAGGATGGGATGGAAGTTCGGGTGAGGTGGAGGCCATTGCGAAAGGAACCATGGAGATTCATGGTGTAGAACACGATTGCACCATTAGCGGAACACTGCGCTCTGTAAACCAACAGGTCAACCTTGAAGCTGTATTTCCAATTCGTCTGACCGATTACGATATTAAAATTCCCAAAGCAGTATTTTATAAAATAGCCGAAGAGGTGGAGGTTACTGCTAAACTTCAATACAAACCCTATGAGAAAAATTAGTTGTCTGTTGTTAATAACCTTCAGTTTTTATGGATTCGCTCAGGACGATGAACTGCTGGAATTGTTGGAATCTGAACAAGCACAGAGCCAAGGATATGTTTCAGCTACTTTTAAAAGTACCCGTGTAATCAATGGACACTCCATTGAGACTCGATCCAATGGGGTTTTAGAGTTTATCATCAGCCATAGATTTGGTACGCTTAATTCCGGATACGATGAGTTTTTCGGGCTGGATTTTTCAACCATTCGATTGGGGCTGGAGTATGGATTGACTGATAATCTAAACATCGGGATAGGCCGATCTTCCTTTGATAAGGTAGTTGATGGGTTTTTAAAATACCGGTTTGTTCGACAGTCTGATAACTTCCCGTTCACAGCTACTGCGTTCACCAGTTTTGCTCGGAAAACAGTAGAACAGCTAGGGTTGGAAGGGGCTGATAGAAATGCATATACAGCACAGGTATTGATTGCTCGAAAATTCAATTCGAATTTTAGTTTTCAGGTAGCGCCCTCAGTAATTCAGCGAAATCTGGTGGCAACCACCGAGGATGACAACCTGTTGATCGCTATTGGACTTGGAGCCAGGTATAAAGTGTCTAACAGAATAGCAATAGTTACCGAGTACTATCCTCAGCTATCAAATAAATCGGCTCAGTTTCAAAATGCGTTTGCTGTAGGTGTAGATATCGAGACGGGTGGGCATGTTTTTCAACTACACTTTACTAATGCCACCCAGATGAATGAGCGAGGGTTTATCGGCGAAACGACGGATAACTTTTGGGATGGCGATATTCACTACGGATTTAATATTACCCGTGTATTTGATTTGAAACCCAATAAATCTTAATGATTATATCTGACAATATTCTCTTATATTCAAGGGATAATTAGATCAGATGAAGCACTTCCTATTTGCACTGATTTTATTGTTGGTTTCCTATGGTGCCCATTCTCAGGATATTATTGTTACCAAAGATGGAGATACAATTACTTGCCAAATCACAAGGGTTTCTGACGACTTTATTCACTTTTCTGTTTTTGACAAAAGTGGCATATTGCTCATGCGATCCAGATTACCACTATCGGAGGTGGAATCTTATGAACAAACTGATATTGAACCTGATGTTGAATCGAACTCAAACGAACCTGGATTAAACGAACAGAACCGCTTAATCTTACCTGATTTTAAACTTGCGACATTCAGGCTGGCCTTAAATGCTGGCTACACGTATCAATTTGGAGGATATGAAGCCTGGCCTGATTCCTATCAGAAGCAATTGCAATCACTTTGGAATGTTGGAGGCGACTTTCATTACTTTCCGTCTGAGGTTTTCGGGGTGGGAATAAAGTACAATTACATCTTTACGAAAGCAGAACAGGACTTTGATCCTCAACGCTACGGCATTTCCTCCATCAGGGATGAAAAAATCAGGTTTTCGTACGCAGCACTCTCATTGATGTATCGAAACATACTTGCGGATGATCAGATGATTCATTATTTCATCGCAGGTGGATTCGTCCAGTATAAATCGGATGGACTGCTCGATGGCAACCCTTACAATGAAAGAGGGGACACTTTCGGGGTAGCATTAGGAGTAGCCTACGATTTTCTGGTCACAGAAAGCGTTGGAATTGGGGCCGGGGCTGAGATCAATATTGCTAATCTTTCAGAAATAGAATCGAACGGTACAGTAATACCCGTTGATTTTTCCATTACCAGGATAGATTTGACTGTGGGATTGAGATTTTTGAAATAGCCATTAAATACTTGCCCTGACAGCCAGAATAAAATTCCTACCTGGAGCGCTAATTCCAGAAGAATAAGGACGGTAGTGTTTGTCCAATATATTTTCTACCCCTGCATTCACATTTACATGTTCACTAATCTGGTAGCTTGATTTCACGTTCAAAGTATACCAACCCGGGGAGCCAGAGGCTGTGTAGAGATAAGGCTTTCTTTCAATCTCCGAAGAAGGGATAGCATCGGCATCCCGATCGCTGTTGTATTCGATGTAAAACTCTGACCTGATCTTTTTTTCCTGGAATGTGACGGTCGCTTTACCAAAGATTGGTGTGGTATGTCTCAGAGGCTCATCATTCGTAATGTCTCTTCCACCCGTGTAGCTGATTGTCTTGGAGACTGCCCAATTGTCTGCAACCTCCGCCGTAAAGATCATGCTTCCTCCGTAGATCTCTGCATCTCCGGTATTCACCTTTGCAAATACATCCAGAGTCTCTCCATCGATTGAAACGGTGGAGCTTCCATTGAGGGTAAAAGGCCCATCTATAATAGCATCAAACAATCGGCTGTGAAAGGCCACCACCTTGAACAGCGACCGTTCTGTTTTTCGTTGATAAGCCAGCTCATAACTCAGTGAATATTCCGGTGTGAGGCTGGGGTTAGGTACTACTACGCTGTTTCCTACGTCAAAAACTTTTCCAACATCGTCCACATTTGGAGATCGGAAACCAGTAGAAATGTTATAGCTGATCTTGTTGGCTTCATTAAGGTTGATCGCCAATCCAAGGGATCCGTTCAGTGCTGAGTTTTGCAGGTCCAGTTCAGCGGAGTTGTTCGCTAATGCTCTATCATCCGTGGTATTTGCTTTTAGGCTTATTGAATTAAATCTGATCCCGCTATTGAAGGTCACCTGCTCGGTCAGCTCGTTTACATAGCTGCCATATACTGCAAAAGATGTAAAATCACTTCCACCATCCGGGTAGCGGCTACTGGTTTCAGAGAATGCCCCTGTTTCAATATTCCTTCTGTACGCGTCTGAGGCAATGTCGTTGTGGTAGAAATCAAATCCGTAGTACAGATTGGAGCGCGCAAACTCTTTGTCAAAGTCCAAGGCAGTAGAATACATATCTACCATCTCGGTCCTCGTTCTTAATTGATCGTCTCCAAAATTTCTATCATTTCTGCTTTCCTCAAACTTCTGGTAAGCGAGCGTTACACGTGCCTGATCAAATAAGGCATTGCTTTCATAAAAATTCAGCTTCAGGTTGTGCATTTGCCATTCTTGCGGACCGTAATACCATTCGGCAGCAGCCAATGAATCTGTGTTTGGGCCCAGCGTCTCAGTCAGGTTATCATACCGTGGAATATCTGAGGTGGTGCTATAGTAAAAACCATAGCTAACGTCCATGTTTGGACTTAATCTGAACTTCGCTTTGGAGATGGAATTGAATAGGTCGTATCCGGAGAATTTTTGCACATTGATGTCATCATTGCGAACCAGCTGATCTTGTCCATTGATTCGCTCTACGTAAAACTCCCGTTCAAATGCTCCTTCATATCCTCCGGATCGATTGCCACCAGCTCTTAAATCGTCAAAGGCGGTGAAAGAGGAGGAATGAAAAAACGTAAACTTCTGCCTGGCTACCGAGATGTCCAGATGTCCTGTTCGCTCATTCGCTGCGGTACTATACCTGGCCATCGCATTCCCTGAAATGTCCGTCACAGCATCTGTGGACCACTGGGGCTCGATGGTATGAAAATCCATTACCCCACCGAGTGCATCACTTCCGTAAATGACTGAACCTGGTCCGAAAATCACTTCCGAGCTTTCAAGTGCATTTGGATCGATATTGATCACGTTTTGCAGGTTTCCGCTTCTGAAAATGGCATTATTCATGCGCACACCATCCACTACCAGCAAAACAGAATTTGCAGCAAACCCACGTATTTTGGGTGAACCACCGCCCAGTTGACTTTTTTGCACGAATACCTGACCAGAGCCAGCTAAAAGATCTGCAGAAGTCTGAGGATTCTGAAACTGAATGGTTTTCTTGTTTACCGTCATGATCTGCTGAGAGACATTCTCTTCTTCCTGCTCCCATTTATTGGCTGAAATCACCACCTCATTAAATGACATGATCTTTTCCTTCAAGGATACCCTGAGGTCATTGCCCAGATAGGCAATGGATTGAGGATGGAAAGAAGGATGCTGAAAGAAAACTAGACCTTTAGGGAAACCAGAGATATCTGCAATTCCCTTTTCATCGGTGTATGAGACATCTTCCTTATTCTCGTGGTAGATGAATACATCTATGATAGGCTTGCCTGTGGCATCATCCACTACGAGTGCATTTTGAGAATAAGAGGTGTAAGAAAGGATTAAAAGAAAGGTAATCTTAAGATTAAGTCTCATTCAGTCGTTAATTTCGATTTTTGATTCAGTTCAAATCTATTAGCAAAAATTGCGCCGTTCATGCCAATAATAAAGTCAAAATATCACAAGAGGCCATGGTACTTTTTCAACGGTCACTTTGAGACCATCATTCCCTCACTTTTTTATAAAGTGGAGGGGATAGCATACGATCGAGAGCGACTGGAATTGGACGATGGTGATTTTTTGGATCTGGATTGGGTGAAGCAAGGGAACAAACGACTGATCGTACTTAGTCATGGACTGGAAGGCAGTGCAGATAGACACTACATCAAGCGTCCGGCACAGTATTTTTCGCAAAAAGGCTGGGACATCCTGGCATGGAACAATCGGAGCTGCAGCGGGGAGATGAACAGACTGCCCCGGTTTTATCATCATGGCGCAACAGAGGATATTGCTGCAGTGATTGACCGAGGACTGGAAGAAGGATACGAGGAGGTGGTTTTGATTGGGTATTCCATGGGTGCAGGGATGCAACAAAAGTACCTGGGTGAGCGAGACGCTGACAATCGCATCAAAGGAGCAATTTCCTTTTCAGTTCCATGCAATGTCCAAAACAGTGCTGATATGCTTAGAAAAGGAGCTGGCAGGATCTATGAGAAGCGTTTCGTGTCCAAACTCAAAGAGAAAATACTAGCTAAAGCAGAAATCGTGGAAATGGATGTAGATGGCATCCGGGATGTGAAAAATTTCAGACAGCTGGATGAACGTTTTACGCTTAAAGTTCATCCCGAATACAACAGCGCAGATGACTTCTATGCTCGGATCACGAGTGATCAGTTTCTTCCTAACATCAAGATTCCACTACTGATCGTAAATGCCATTAACGATCCCATGCTGGGCGAGCCTTGTTACCCAATCGAGCTGGCTGAGCAAAGCGATAACATCTATTTGGAGATGCCTGAAAAAGGAGGACATGTCGGTTTCACGATCCCCAAAAATGAATGGAGTTATATGGAATATGCTGCCGATAGGTTTATTAAGGAGGTTATTTTCACTTCACAAAAAAAATCTGCAGTTCACAAATAAGAACGGTTGTCTACAAATACCCGCTTCCTACTAATTAAGTGATTCAGTCAATTTGGAGTATAATTTTTTATTAACTCTAAAGCTATAATCATGAAAAATTCACTTAATCTGCTGCGCTTCAATTTTTTTGCAGCAACCTTCTTAGCCAGTCTCATTTGTTTTTCTCAGTCCACCACACTGCAAGGTGTTACAAAAGGTGGATTTAAGGGGATCAATAAACTTGATGACAATGGATACTATGTAAGATTTGTTGAATCTGCAGGTCAGGGCAAGAAAGCCGGTCCTCAGGTGCATCTGTACATCTTAGACAATAATCTTTCAGTAACCAATGACTTTGTTGTTCCGCTTGGAAAAGGAGAGAGCATCGAGGATATGGCCTATAACAATGGAAAGTTTATGTTCATTGCTGGCAGCAAGGATTACCGTACGCGTCAATTTACCATCGTAGATCAGGAGGGAAACGAAGTTGCCTCAAAGAAACTAGAGAAAGTAAACAGAAGATTGCTTGAAAAACCTGCATCTATCTCTGCAGTAGGTGAGGGTGACTTCATTGTCATCAATTACATCAAAGAGAAGAAGGTCGGTTACAGCGTAAGCCGATTTGATGGAAACCTCAATGAGAAATTTTCAACCGAGCAAATTCCGGATAAAAAGAAACTCTACCCGGTAGACTATCATGTGGATGAGAATCAGGTTTTTGTGCTTGAATTTATTACACCTGATCTTTCAGATTATTTTGAATATCACATTGCAGGGTATGATGTAAATACCGGAACGGAAAACTTCAAAGTACAACTCAAGGATCCGGCTTCAGATGCATCTGGATATGCAACATTCATAAAACCCGGAAAGGACGGTTCAATCGTTACAGGAGGCATGTACTTCAATGGCAACAGGACGAAGAGTGCCAATTCCGATGGGTTTTTTGCTGCAATCATTGATAAAAATGGAACCCCGGGCTTTTCATTTACAGATTGGAAAGAGGTTAAAGATGACTTAGCAGATGGATCTACCGAAGCGCTTTGGGGAGGTAAGACGAAAACCCTAATGCAGGATGTAACCATTAACGATGATGGGTCATTTACACTCATTGGAGAGAATTACCGAAGAGGGGATGCAGCGCTAGCTGGTAAGAAATCAAAAAGTGCGTTAGCCATTGCTGGGAAGGCCAGCAGCATCATGGGTGGTGGAAGTGGCGAGAAGGAGATTGCTGTCACTGTCTCCGATATTGCCTTAATGGACTTTGATGCTTCCGGTGCATTCAAGGGGATAAGGAAGCTGGATGAGGCAACCAGTATTACGATCATAAAGGATACCGACGATAAAGAGGATCAGCCTTACGTAGGTCAGCGAAAGGGATTAAACCTTGCCAATATCCTCAACAACAATGGATATTTCCCATATCGGTTTACTACAGAAAAATCAGGTGAGAAATACATCGTGAGTGTCGTAAAATATGAGCCTCAGGCCAAGGAATTGTTGTATTTCACACGACTAAATTCGACCAGTCTGGATACTGCTTCAGTAGAGTTCACGAACACAGAATTAAAGGTTATCCAGGAATTGCAAAATCAAATGATGGGTAAGCTTGGAGGCCTGGGAAAACTAACTAAAAAGGCGAGTAAAGCGACTGGCTCAGATGTAGAAAATGAATTCTTACTTCGAGGCTCTCATGATCCGTTTGATTACCGTTCTAAATCAGGAAACATTCGGGTTATTAAATCCAATAAAGATGGGGAGGTAATTATCTATGATTTCATTCCTGAAGATACTGGAGATAAGAAGGGGTTTATGGCGCAATACGGTGCAGCCCTCAAAGGAAATCTGAGTATCCAGTCAATCAAGATTCCAAATTAAAACAGATCGCCTAATCATCATCCACAACTGATACTTCTTGGGCTGCATTCAGCTTTAGAGATTGGTTGCCTAAGAGCACTCTCCCGAAGTTCTTCGGGAGAGTTGTTTTGAAACTAGTTCACTATCAAAAAATTTTACTACTATGAAAACATTTATTTATTACAGCAAGAACATTTTAACTAAGCTTTTTCTCATCCTTACATTGTTTCTACTCTCATGTAGCGATGACGGATCAGATCCCGGACCTTCTAATAGATTAGAGGCTATTGTGACTAATTCGGATCAAACCGTCTCACCTCTGTCTGAAGTTACTCTTGATGGATCACAATCTACAGGACCTGAAGGCTTTCGCTACGAATGGATATATAATGGATCTGAAAATATAAATCTATCCAGCACTTCTGAGGCTATTGTTACTTTTACTCCCGATAAAACCGGATTTTATTCATTTACTCTTCGCACAACCTATGGAGGTCAGTTTAGTGAAACACATGCACAGGTAACCGTTTCAGGTGCAATCGTCCTTGATGATACCTTTTTTACTGGAAGTGAAGAAGTTGTGGAACTGAAAGACTTGGGAGACGAAGAATTCGATTATATCATTAATGAAGATCTAACCATTCCTGATGGAAAAACACTTCAGGTAAATGCTGGCAGTAGTGCGGTGACTGTTGCAATTAACGAAAATGCTGGAATCATCATTAAAGGAAGTTTTAAGGTTGAAAGTTCTTCTTTTATTCAACTAAGCACTTCAGATCAGAAGTGGAAAGGAATATTAATAGATGGAGGAGAATTGCAGAATGCTAATGGAACAATGTATATCTATCACGCTGGGAATGCCCCTCATGATGGTCAAACAGAGGCTGCTGCTATTACGGCTATGAACGGCGGAATACTGAGTGGAGACATCCAGGTATTGGGATATGGAAGTGATTTGGAATTAGGAGTTCTATACCATGAGACCGCTGATAATACCAGTCAGTCAGGATATGTCTTTATTAATGGATATCGGGTAGCCGCAAAGCTTCCGATCAGTCTTCTCAAGCGAGTCAATAACTTCTCATTACAGAATTATGAGTATATCGAAGTGGAGACCGCTGGTGCAGGGGTAACAGAGGCACTCAGTCCTGATGAAGATTTCCAATTCCAGAACTGGGTGTTTTACATAAATGATGGATTTACTGCGGGCTCAAAAGTACTTTTACATAATGCTACGATCTATTTTCCGGAGGATAAAGGGTTAGTTTCTTCTGCTTCTCTCACAATAAATAATGCTACACTGAAAGGATTGAATGATTCCAATTGGAAAGGGGTTGCGGCAACACAAAATGTAACGATAAGGAACTCGACCATTGTAGGTGCTGGCAGTTCTGTTCATAATACTGGAAGCTTTTCTTCGGTTGAGCCAGCAGCAATCTATTTGGGTAGTTTAGAAAATATTGAAATCAGTGGTTCAATCGTTAGTGAAAGTCAGGGATATGGTGTCTTTTGTCCAAATAATATGGTGGGTACCATACGAAATTGCACATTTGATGACAATGAGCTTTATGATATTAGTTTAGGTATTAATTCTCCAGTATCGACTGTGATTGGTGTGGGTGGGCATAGTTGGGGTTCCAACTTGCCTGTGGAGCTCAGGGGAGGGAATATTTTAAACCATAATGTTGTCATTCCCGATCTGGGTGAAGATGCTTCTTATCTTATTTCAGACAATATAAATGCAGTTTCCGGTCAGATTGAAGTTAAGGCCGGTGCAAGTCTGAAGTTCAAAATGGACAAAGGGTTAAGCGTTTCAACTAAGCTTCAACTACTTGGAACCGCAGCAAATCCTGTCATACTTGATGGTGAAACCGGCACTTCCGGTTCATGGAAAGGAATAGAGCTACTGGGTACATACAGAATTGAACATAGCACCATTACTAATGGAGGATCTTCTGCATACATTGGAGCGGATGCGGCGAATGTGGTTTTTGGAAGTGGGAGTGATACACAATCCCACCCTCATAACGGATATCGCTTTGATTATAATATGGTGAGCAGTAGTACTGGAAAGGGTACGCATGTCAAATTAGCCAAGTACAATCCATTGATTGATAATCCAACCAATACTTTTGAGGGTAATGTCTCTCAAGACTCTGATGGGGATGGAATTCCAGATAATGGTGAGTTTCCAGGCTGTGAGAATGACCCTGGCTGCTAGTAGAGTAAAGACCAAAAACAAGCACCCCGACCAGTTGTTGGGGTGTTTTTGTTATGAAAGCTTGTGCAGGATGCGGTTGACGTCCTCTTTGAAGCTTCGACTGATGGGTAGGTTTTTCTCTCCGATAAACACATAGTCATTGTCCAGTCCTGTCACGCTTTCAATGTTGACTACATAGGATCGATGGATCCGAAGAAAAGAAGGATTACGGATTTTGTTCGTGGTATTGTTCAGGTTATCAGAGAGCGTGTACTCCTTGTCTGCCGTAATGAATTTGGTATAGCTTCCGTCTGCCTGCAGGTATTGGATATTCTCAATGTTGACCTTCTCGAATCGGCTACCGGACTTTAGGAAGATAAAAGAAGGACGATTATTTAAGTCTGAATTGATCGTTGATTGTCGGTGCTGCTTAAATGCCAATTCAATGGCAATGATCACATCACGATCATCATAAGGTTTAGTCAGGTAGGAGGAGGGGTTTGTCTTTAGTGCCCGCTCAACCGTTTGTTTATCAGAATTAGCAGTTAAAAATATCACTGGTATCATTTGTGCCTGATCAAAATGAGTTACCAGATCTACGCCATCATCTCCGCCTTTTAAGTTAATGTCGACCAGTAAAATATCTGGTTTGTTAGATTGAAAGGAGGTAATCGCTTCTTGTTTAGTTTTTACAACATCCGTAACGATCATGCCATTTTCCTCAATGATCTCTTTAAGATCCTGAGAGGTGATTGGGTTATCCTCGACAATGAGTACTTTGACATCCATAGGTATGGTAGGTGAGTTGAATCTAACTAAGTTACATCAGAGAGCTGATTTTTGCCGATTTACTATCTGTTTTGACATGTTTAAGCTTTACACGTGCGCAAAAACCGGTTTCAACTTTCGGGTATTCAAGCATTCCTTCATGATTTTCCAGGAGCGCACTAATGATCGTATTTCCAAATCCATGATTATCTAACAATTGGTTAAATCCCAGGCCATTGTCTGTGACATCCAAGATTAATTCTTCATCCATTTCAAACAGTCTGATTTCCAGTGTCGGATTTGGATTAGATTGAAATGCATATTTAATACTATTTGTTATCAATTCGTTTAGAATGATTCCGACCGGAATGGCTATGTCGATATCCACTTTTAGATTTTGAACCTGAATAGTCGTAGCTATCTTTCTGGAGCCACGATAGAGCGAATCAATTAGAATGAAAGCCAGCTCTTCTACATATGCTTCCAAATTAATTCTTGAGAAATCATCATGCTTATATAAATGCTCATGGATAAGGCCAATGGACTTGACACGATTTTTGGTAAGCCTCAGCGCTTTCTTAGCAGACTCCTCTTTCAGTCGTCTTTGCTGCATGTTTAGCAAACTGGTAATCATCTGAAGGTTGTTTTTCACCCGGTGGTGCACCTCTTTAAGCAGTGTTTCATTCTCTTTATTTCGATGGTTTAAATCGGCTGTTCGCTGCATGACTTCATCTTCCAGCTTTTTCAGGTAGTCTTGCTGTAACTTCTCATTCACCTTTAGCTGCTCAATGAGATCATGCTGTGCTTCCTGCTTTTCCTTTTGAATCAATGCTACCCTTACAGCGATACCGATAGATAAAATAAACACGTCAAGAAGCAGTCCAATTTGGACAAATAGATTCGTTTCATAAGCCACCTTGAAGGTAGAGGCGATTTGCCCGGTAAGGGAGGACAACACCAGGATAAATGCTCCAATTAAAAAAATGTTGCTTATGATTGTTTTCATGGTGGCGATGCGATAGACGAACACGATCATTAAGCCAAATTCTATGGTCAGGATAATGACTTTATACCAGACCTGGTGAAGGATATCATAAGCGAAAAAACGTGAGACAGACTCGGTGAGCACAATCATGGTGATAAAAATGAGCCCAATAGTACTGACCTTATAATTGAAAGGATCAGCTTTTTTCATGTCTAAAAAAGACCTTGAAAAAAGCACATATGTGAAGGAGATCGAAGCAGACAATATCCACATCCAGGTGGGGGGGATATTCTGCACAAAAGGGAGTAGCGAACCTAGCAAGCCATACTGATAGGAAAAGAATATCAGGATGGATGAAATGTAAAGGATGTAATTGATGTAAATACTTTGGGCACTACTGAAGATAAAAAAGCAGCAAACAAGTAAAACAAATAACAGGATGGCATTAAACACACTTTGAAAGAGATTTTTTGAATACTTATTTGTCAAAAAATCATTAGTGGGTAGAAGGGTAATACTAAAGAAATCAGGGTCTTTTTCATCATGAAATGGGTAGTAAAGAAACAGTGTTTGATCTATTGATGATGAATCAATCTCCACCGCATTTCCGACATGAAGGAGCCTGAGTTCATCATCATAGAAATGGATGTTTTGCATGTACCAGTTTCCTCCCTGAAGTGTGTGCGGAGTACTCAGCGGTCCTGTCCGAACACTGGCCCAGTAAGATTGACCCACCTGCACCTCATTGACATCAGCATAGGCCGTCCAGTTCCGTGGTAGCTTCTCAGTGTTACCTGAGGCAATTTTCACTTCTATGCTTGGATCAGAATTAATCCATAGAGATAAGATTAAAAACAGGTGATACACACAATAAAGATAGCTTAATGGGGAGAAAACGATTTTTCTGTGAATGGAACCGCATCAAATGCGTGTGAATCATTAATATTGAATATGCCTCTTGTTCACCCTTCGTCTTACTCAAGCAAGCCCTGGTACCTCTTCAATGAACATATGGAGACCATCATACCGTCTATATTTAATAAAGTACCAGATGTTTCTTACGAAAGAGAGCGTTTGGAGTTAAACGATGGAGATTTCCTGGACTTAGATTGGATAAAGAACGGACACAAACGACTCATGATCATTGGTCATGGGGCCATGGGAAATTCGGAACGGCATTATGTCAAAAGACCAGCAAAATTCTTTTCCGAAAAATCATGGGACATCCTGGCCTGGAATAGCAGGGGATGCAGCGGTGAACCAAATCGGCTACCCAGGTTGTATCATCATGGTGAAACCGAGGACTTATCAGCTGTGGTGAATCACGGACTTACCCAAGGGTATGAACAGATCTTTTTGCTGGGACTTTCAATGAATGGCTGCCAGACGGTTAAATACTTTGGAGAGAAGAAGAGAGCTGATCGTGTATTAGGAGGCTTTGCAGTTTCTGTCTCGTTTAGTTTGAAGGACACGACCATTCAGGCGGAGAAACAATTAAATGGGCTTTACGCTAAACAGTTTTTAAAGGGCTTGAAGGAACAGTACCGGGCTAAAAAAGCTGACCATCTATTGCTGAGAGAGGTTGATTTTGAAAAGATTAAAACCTTCGATGAGCTAAATGAGCAAGTAAGTATCAAAGCATTTGGTTATGCCGATCTGGAGGAGTTTTACCATAAAGCTTCATGCATAAATTATGTTGAAGATATTGATCGTCCAGTGTTTGTACTAAACGCCAAAAATGATCCCTTATTAGGATCTGACTGCTACCCGGAAGCGATGATTCAAAAACATCCGTTTTTGTATGGCGAGTTTCCCAGGCATGGCGGACATGTTGGTTTTACCATATCTGGTGACAAATACTCATACATTGAGAGAAGAGCAGAGCGGTTTATCAATGAGGTGATATTTTCTTCTCGAAGTTCCGTAAAAGGACGCTAGGAGAGCTTGTTTAAAATTCGATTGACATCTTCTTTGAAACTACGACTGATAGGGAGATTTTTTTCTCTTATGAAAACATGATCATTATTAAGTCCGGTAACATTGTCAAGGTTAATGACGAAAGATCTATGAATGCGTAGAAATGATGGGTTTTTGATTTGGGAAATGATGCAAGTCAAGTTTTTTGAAAGTTTGTATTCCTTAGTAGCAGTAACGAATCGTGTGTAGCTACCATCGGCTTGTATGAATTCTATATCTGCCAATTTTACCTTTTCAAATCGAGTTGCTGATTTGATAAAGACAAAATCACGGGCTATTTCCTGTTGTATATCTGTTTGATGCATAGTCAGAGCGAATTCAATACCGACCATTACAAATGTTTCGATTTTGGCGCACTGAGACAATACTCATGATTGAGTATATTTATTCTGTAAATGAGTAATTCAAAGGAAGTTATAACACTTGATTCTCAGATTGATTGGCAAAGAGATCGCGCTTTTAAGGGATTTTATGAAGAGGTTAACCTTGAAGAATACGCGAAGAAGTTTGAAGGAAATCCAAATGAAGCGTATCACATTCTCGATGCTCAAACCTTTGAGTTAACGATGGCTAAGAATTCCTTTGATAAGGTGTTTAAAATACCAGGGTTTCATCCCAAGACTGCAGTTGACATATTGCATTTAATTCATGAAGATCACCAGCCTCAGGTCTACCAGTTTATGCAAGCGACTTTAGCCAATGAGGGTATGTTTGAATTGGGAAAGGATAGTGTGTCTCAAGTCTACATGCTTTGCAATGGCTTGATGATTCTGAAGACCTCAACTCCTTTGATTGCAGATAGTAACAAGCATATTATTTATGTATTGGAACAATACAGGGATGTTACGGATCTGGTACCATTGGGCAAATATACCTGGAGGTACAACGGACCAAATCAGAAGAGGATTACAAAAGTTGTTGAAAAGTCTCTTGGGATGAATTGTCCATTAAGTACGCAGGAATTAACCGTATTGAGCCTGGTTGGCAAAGGACTTTCTAGTCAGCAAGCTGCTGATACCTTGTTTATCTCAAAGCATACGGTGGATACGCATCGTCGTAATATCATCCGCAAGCTAGAAGTGGAAAACTCAACAGAAGCGTATCAGAAAGCCCGGGTACTAGGAATATTGACCTGACATTTATTGGATAGTCGTTTAACAATCCCTCTAAAGTCGTCAATGGTTTTGATTGAAATTACAGAGTTAAGTGGATGAGTGGTTTATTGAGGCGATTGTAGGTAACTGATATTTTAGTTTTATTATCTAACTTTAGAATTCACCAATAGCTAACAGAATGAAAACAATTAAATCAACCTTCCTGCTTTTTGGGTTTCTAATCTTTTCCTGTGGAGATGATGATGGAGGGAATACGGCCGGAGGCACGTTCACTTTCGATGGGCAGACGTACACGGCTGTGGACGGTTTTATAGAGGACTATGGTGCTGTGGACCCTTTCGAAGGAGGAGGAACAGCGACCCACTTTAACTATGTTATGGGTATATCGGATGCTGACTTTGAAAAATATTTGGATGAGGGAGATCTTTATTTCGGAGGTGATGATGGGGTGTCCATTGTTATTTACCTCAACCTATATTCTGATGGAGTGACTTCTTTTCAAGAAGGCACGTTTAACTTCATCGATTTGGATGGGGCATCTGCAGCAGATATATCAGGAAAGTCGTTTTTCACCAGAGGCGAACTTGAGTTAGATGATGATGGCTTAGCTCCAAATGGAGATTTAGATGGAGCAGAATATGAAATTACCGGAGGCACAATCACTCTTACTGGTTCTGAAACCAATTATACCATCGATTTTGATTTGGTAATTACTGAATGGGAGACCGGCACACCAGTTGGAAATGCCGTCGGGTCGTATAGCGGCGAATTTCAGTATCAGAATAATTCTTGAAATTGAGAGCAATCTCTCAATTTCCACTTTTCTCAAACTTCAAAGCAGCGCCATTGATGCAATACCTCAGACCTGTTGGTTTGGGGCCATCAGGGAAGACATGGCCCAGGTGTCCGTCACAACGAGCACATAATACTTCAGTGCGGATCATCCCGTAAGCACGATCTTCTTCTTCGGCTACATTCACATCCTCTATCGGCTCATAAAAAGAAGGCCATCCGGTACCGGATTTGAATTTCGTTTCGGATGCAAAGAGTGGGAGGGAGCAGGCTGCACAAACGAAGGTGCCTTCTTCTTTTACATTATTTAATTCGCTGGTAAAGGCTCGCTCTGTACCCTTTTGACGTAATACGTAATATTCCATCTCACTGAGCTGGGCTTTCCATTCCGATTCGGGTTTCTCAATCTTCTCAAAAGGAAGATTCGTATTCTTTGGCTTTTCTTTCTGCTGCTGCGCACAAGACAGGAAGGAAAAGGTAATGGTTAGAAGTACTATTAGATTTTTCATACTCAATAAACGATTAATAGGTCGAGATTGATTTTCAAGAAATAAATAAGGTCGCCAAAACGACTATTGTTTTATAAAGAAAAACTCTTTAACACCCGCCCCAACCCCTCCAGGGAGGGGATTGAAAGCTTTTCTTTTTTATTCAAAATCAGTTATTTCAGTACACCCATATATTCCGTCCAGGGACCTACTTCATTGATGTATTGCTTGGCCATTACTCTCGATATTTGGTTTATGTGTCCAAAATCATGAACTACCCAGGATGCCAAAAGGTTTTCGAGTGTTACCTGACCTAATCCCGGATGCATCCCGGTTTTCATTAGATCTTCAGAGGAGATGTTGAGACTTTTGAGTGCGGTTATATTCTCAGCACGCAAGCGCTCAAATTCTTCCAGTAGTTGGTTCAGTGTTTTGCCTTTGCTCTCCTCAAATTGTGCGAACCGATCAAAAGGGGTGAAGGGCACACTTTCACCATGAGTTAAGATGATCTTAGCTCGTGGAATCCAGTCTTTCTTTTCTCCCTGTATAAGGTGTCCTACCACGTCATACGGACTCCATGTGTCAGGACCTTCGTTGGGAGTTGTCCAATCTTCGGGAAGATTTTGAAGCAATGTTTTTAATACTAATGGGGTTCGATCCAGTATTTCGATGGATGTAGGCAGATTGAATTGCATATCTTAAAGATAAGCAGGGTCATTCATTCTTCCTTATCTATAGATTCCTAGGTCCCAGCCTACTTTTTCGGTCCACTTCCCAAGGGAATAAGGGTTGGGGTTATTAGAGAATCTTTTCCATCAATGCATTGGTGAATGCAATGCCTTTCAGGTTTTTGTGCTCCTTGTCGTATGCTTCAAATCCACGGGATTTGAAGAAGGGTTGAGCAGTGATGCTTACAGAAGAATGAATCCGTGCAAGTTGCAGCTCCCGGGCTTTTTGCTCAACCTGATCAAGTAAAGCTTTAGCAATACCACGCCCCTGAAAGTCCTTGTGTACATACATGAAGTCCACGTAACCGGTATTGTCAATCGAAGAAAAGCCGACTACCTGATCATCAATTAAAGCCAGATAAAAATGTTGGTTTTCCACTTTCTCAGCCCAGATGTTTCGGTCTTTAGCTTGAGTCCAGACGGCTATTTGTTCAGGAGAGTAGTCCTTATTGTTCACCGCTTTCACCGTGGATTCGAAGAGATCAATGATCTCATCTAAATCATCAACAGTTGCTGCTCTGATGGTAATCACTTTAGTCGCTCGATGGCCATTTCTGCTACACGGTCGCCAATGGCGAGGGAGGAAGTAGCCGCAGGAGAGGGGGCATTTCCTACATTGATGAACTTGTCGTGCTCTACCACCAGAAAGTCATCGATCAGGCCACCTTTCCGGTCACAAGCTTGTGCACGTACACCCGCTCCACCTTTTTTTAAATCTTTCTTTTGTATTTCGGGGATCAACTCTTGTAGTGCTCTGGCAAATGCCCCCTTCGAATATGATCGATACATTTCTCCAAATCCGGTCTTCCAGTATTTGGCAGCCACCCGCATAAATCCTGGATAGAAAAGCGTACCCAATAGCTCTTTCATATTGATCTGGCTCTTCTTATAGCCCTCACGTGCAAAAGCAAGTACCGCATTGGGACCTGCCTCAATACCTCCGTTTATATGACGGGTAAAGTGTACACCCAAGAAGGGAAAGCTAGGATCGGGAACGGGGTAGATCAGGTTCTTTACCAGGTGCTCTTTTTCTGGTTTGATCTTGTAGTATTCACCTCTGAAAGGCACGATCTTAAAGTCGATCTTAGCTCCGGTGAGTTTAGCAATCTTGTCGGTATACAAACCGGAACAGTTCACAACTACCCGGGTAGTTAATCGTTCGTTTTCAGTGTGCACGTGAATGAACCCACGATCTTCTTTAAATGAAACCAGCTTGTTGGATGAGAAGATTTCTCCTCCAAAGTGCTTAAATTTTTCAGCGTATTTTTCTGCAACCAACTTGTAGTCGATGATACCTGTCTGTGGTACGTAGAGGCCACTCACACCAGCCACATGTGGTTCGTATTCCTTCAGCTCCTCTGCTCGCAGTTTCTTTATTCCTCTTAGGCCGTTGGCTTCCCCACGTTCGTGTAGTGTGTTTAGTGCATCTAGCTGAGATTCCCGGGTAGCGACCACAATCTTTCCGCATAGCTCATATGGAATCTCTTCTTCGTTGCAGAAGTCGATGAGCATATTGTAACCGTCTACACAGTTTTTGGCTTTATAGCTGCCCGGTTTGTAATACAGTCCGGAGTGGATGACTCCACTGTTGTGGCCCGTCTGATGCTGAGCAATGGTACGCTCTTTTTCAATGACCGCTACTTTATAGTTCGGGTTCTTTTCTTTGATTTTCAGCGCGGAAGCCAGTCCAACGATACCTCCGCCGATCACTACAACATTATACATAAACCTGTTTGAGTGTGCGGCGCAAATATCGTTGGTACGCTTAGATTTCTACAACTGAATAACGGTTTTTCTGAAACTAAAACACGTAAACCGATTACCTAGGTAATCGGTTTACTAATAAATCTTTCGATGAGCAGGCTTAGTCCTTTATCTCGATCATTTTTACACCTCCAAGCCCTGAGGCTACATAAAGATAGTCGTCATGAACAAGGATGTGGTTGACAGATTCTTTGGTGTCGAGATCAAGTTTACCGATGATCTCAATGCCCTTTTTATAGGAAGCTACATACACGCCACCTTCACCATTACTGATAAACAACCGATTCTTTTCGGCAGATACAGCATTTGTGATTGAATTGTCTGAGAAGGTGATATGTCCTTCCAGGTTTCCATCCAGATCATAAACCAACACGCCATTTTCACCTCCGGCAATAAATACCAGGTTCTTATCAACATCCACGGTCATTTTTGCTTCCGGTAGTGGCTGGCTCTCATGATCGAAATCATCGTCGGCTTTCAAATCATCTTTATCAAATGTGTACAATTTGTTTGGCGCACCCGCTACACAAACCATCGATTTGCCATCAGAAGTAACCCATTTCGCATCTTCAATAGGTTGGTATGCTTTCTTTGCCAGCGATTTGCTGAACTGATAAAGCCCTCCGCCCTGAGAAGCAAGGTTGCCTGAGGTAGCGTAGATGTCTCCATCGATTTCCACTACACTGTTGGCTGCATAGCTGCCTAGAGATTCCAAGAGTATGCCATCTGATTTAAAAGTTCCTTTACCCTGATTAAATCCGATTTTCACAATAAAGGCAGGAATAGAAAAAGCCGAGGTAGACCCGACAAAATATAAATTACTGCCTGAAAAAGTTAAATCATTGATATCAGCGTCACTAAAAATCACCTGTGAGGTAACTTCCAGATCTTCTGTCAATAGATCAATAGCTCCAGCATACATTTCTCCTTTGAAGTTATAGCTGACGGCAAAGAGTTCACCTTTTCTTGAAATGGATGTAGCCTGAAGTTTATTTTCTTCAAATGAAGGTGGATCAAGTTCACCTTTCAGCACCAGTTCAAAATCTTTTTTTGCCCGACCACCTGGCACAGTGTTAACATTCACTGTTTGATTCATGGTGGTCATTCGTGTGTTCAGCTCGGCTTTATCATTACTGATTGTGAAATTTCTTTGGGAAACTTCCTCACCCTCCTGCGAGCAGGAAAATATCAATGATGCTAAAGCTGCTGTAACGATACCTCCCTTAAAGAAGGATTTCATTCTAGACGTTTTCATTTTAATGGTTTAAAGTTTTAGATAATCCAAAACTAGGTTTACCATTTACGTCTGGTTAGCGCGATATTCGTAATTAGTAGAATACGTTTTTTACGTAGTTGAGAATTATTCAGGCCAGCGAATGGTGTGCTCATCTTCAAAAAGTGGCCCCCATTGAATTTCTTCAAGGATATCTTTATGCAGCCAGAAGTTTATACCCAATGATTGTGATGAGATAAGCAGTTGCTCTGGGTGATCTTCAGAGGACAAGTCTTCGATCTCCAGGTCGCTTACACCCTGCAGTTCCAGCTCCTCCATGAGCTCCTCCTGATTAAGGCCGATCAGTGAGCTCCCCTTGAACAGATAATCTTCCGAAGAAACTGAGATGATGGTAAGACGCCAATCTTCAGCTTCTTCGAAGCTTAAATCGAGGCGGAGTGGATGATACTCCCATGCATCGCTTTTGTCGCTTTCATCATCTCCATAGTGCGTGACCTCCTGATGGTCTGGTTCACCAAGCATAGTTTTTATTTCCTCCCGGCTCATTCCAAATTTGAGCTTACCTAAACCTACCCCAGGTAATATTTCTACTTGTACCTTTTCCATTGAAATCGTTTTGGCAAAAGTAGTTATTGAGTGGTTAGTGAGCTTGGCTCATTGAAATGGGATACTCAACTGTGCTCCATCTTTGTAGGTGCGTTTTTCTATTCAAAAACAAGATGACCACAGGATAGGGAAGGAACTTGTGGGTGCATTCTATATAAAAGATTCTGTCCCTCTAAAACAAGTTCAGCTCGATTACCACCTCGTTCCTGGCTCCACTCGCCATTTTCAGTTTGATAAAAGAATGCTACTACATAGAATAGGCAATCCTCTTGAGGTTTTATACTTCTCTTTAAACTTGTTGGTTTGTCCAAAGACGCTAGCTCTGTTATGCCATAGCTAAACAAGCTTTGTTTTTCCAAAGTCATTATTTCTGACGGAAGAAGCAGCTGCATGAAAGTGCCAGGCGAATTTGGTATGGCAATCGAATCTGAAGAAAAGTTGATATTAAGTTCTAATGTGCTATCGGTTCCATTAATGACTCGGGTGAAAAACACCAGATAGCTGCAATTAAATTTGTTCTCTACGTTCCCATTATATCGTCCACCTTTTGGATAACTATTTTGAATGGTTATCCCATTAGTTGTCCTCTGGCTGAACCACCGAGTGCCTATCGTTTGTGCATAGATCAGAGTGGATATAAATAGGGTGAATAGGAAGATGGTAGCTCTCAAAATTTCAGAAATGTTGTTCTCCTTGAATGATAAATCGTACACAAGAAACCATTAAATTTGATTAGATACAACTTAGCTATGAAGTACGTACTAATTATTGTTTTGGCTTTAGCAGTCGCATGTGGCCAAAAGGAAGAAGCACCGATTGCTTGGAAATCTATCGAAGCGGATCTACAAACGCTTTTAATTCAAGCTCAGAACGGAGATACGATCAATATCCCGGCAGGTAACTACATGTTTAAGAATCCGCTAATACTGGATGGCCTTTCTGATGTGGTCGTCCGGGGAGCGGGAAGAGACCAGACCATTCTGTCATTTGAACTGCAAGAAGGTGGGGCGGAAGGTATACGAGCGGCTAACTGCACCAACCTGACTTTTCAGGACTTTACCGTGCAGGATGCTTCGGGAGATAACATTAAAATCACTGATACGAATGGCATTCGGTTCACAAATGTGAAGTCGCAGTGGACTGGAGAGCCAAGTGAGGAAAATGGGGCTTATGCTTTTTACCCGGTATTATGCAAGAATGTGGTTGTCGAGAACTGCCTGGCGATCGGTTCATCAGATGCAGGAATCTACGTAGGGCAATCGGATAGTGTGATCATCAGAAACAATGAAGTGTATCACAATGTAGCAGGCATTGAGAGTGAAAATAGTCGATGGGTGGAAATCTACGGAAACCATGCACATGACAACACAGGTGGTATCCTCATTTTCGATCTCCCCGGACTAACTCAGAGTGGACATACCACTCGGGTATTTGATAATGATGTGATCAGCAACAATCATGAGAATTTTGCCCCGGAAGGTAATGTGGTGGCTGTGGTGCCACCGGGAACAGGGATTATGATGATGGCAACCCGGAAAATTGAGGTGTTTAACAATCGGATACACCATAATCGCACAGTAGGAACAGCATTAGCAAGTTATGTGCTTGTGGAAGCGCTCGGGGCGGAAGAGGGCTCACAGTTGGATAGTGCCAATAATCAGGTGGATGAGGCGTATGATCCTTATCCAAATAACATTTACTTCCATGACAATGAGTTTAAGAATAAGCATTGGTTCCCAACCTTTGAAAGTGACTTTGGGTTACTCTTTCTAAGGTATTTTACTTTCAACCTTCCGGATTTTGCGATGGATGGCATTATGCCTGAAAATGATGAGTTTGTCCTGTGTCTTGAAAATAATGGAGATTTTACTTTCGCTAATATCGATGCGGCGAATGAGTTTGAAGGACGTACCACCGATTGGAGTCTGTACGCATGTGGAACCGGATCAATCGCACCTATTTTTCCATGAGAGCTTGTTTTTTGATTCTGTTGATTATTGTTTCCTGTGCTGCCCCGGAGAAGAAAAAACCTATCATTTTAGAGGAAGTTAGCCTGGGAGTGGAAGAGGTAATTGATTATCCTAAGTTGTTGAGTGAATTGGACTTATTTGAATCTCCTCTAAAAGAACTAATGCCGAAGGGAGAAAGAACATTTCCTTACGAAATCAATTCTCCGCTCTTTTCTGATTATGCATATAAAGCCCGGTTTGTTAAACTACCCGAAGGAAAGAAGATCAGCTATCATGAAAGTGAAGTGTTTGAATTTCCTGTTGGAACGACGCTAATCAAAAACTTTTATTATCCTACTGATTTTCGAAAGCCGGAAGGTGAGCAAAGAATTTTGGAAACGCGATTGCTTATTCATGAACCAAAAGGATGGCATGGCATTGTCTATGAATGGAATGAGGAGCAAACTGATGCAAAGCGTTTGATTTTGGGTAAGAAAGTTCCTGTGGAATGGACGGATAAACATGGTGAATTACAGCGCATCAATTATGCTATTCCATCCCAGCCACAATGCAAGAGTTGTCATGATTTAAATGGGAAAATGGTTCCCATTGGTCCATCAGCCCGCCAGCTCAATAGGGACAGTCAGCTCACAATATGGAAGGATAAAGGGTGGCTGGAAATAGATGAAGAAGCCTCTGCACCAAAACTTGTTGATTACTTAGATGACGGAGCGTCCCTCGATCTGCGTGCCCGTGCCTGGTTGGAGGTGAATTGCGCACATTGCCATAGGAGAGAAGGTCCGGCCAAGAATTCTGGACTCTATCTATTAGCCTCACAAACCGATCCTTATCGGTTGGGGGTAAACAAGCCACCAGTGGCAGCTGGTAGGGGTTCTGGTGGACTGAAGTACAGCATCGTGCCGGGGAACCCCGATCAGTCGATCCTGGTTCATCGCATAGAATCATTAGAGCCCGGGGAGATGATGCCTGAACTCGGCAGAAAGATGACTCATGAGGAGGGGGTGGAACTTATTCGTGAATGGATTGCTCAAATGGATTAACAAAAAACCCTGACAGGTTTCTGAAACCTGTCAGGGTTCATCTAAAGTACCTCGTGCCCGCTGTGGTTAAAGAAGTCTAATCATCCAGTTTGACAGCATCTACCTCTGCTTCTTTCACTGCTTGATTAAATTCATCAATTCGAGTATCGAATATCTCTTTCAACATATCCAATTGCACATCTATGAGAGCCGTTACCTCATCAAAGAATTCCAAAGCTGAGTCCGTCGGACGATAATTGCCCATACCCATCAGTGAGCCCAGGTGCCCCAGTTTGTTATTCAGTCGAATAGGGAAGTTCAAAGGATCCTGACCACTCTCGTTTTTCGTCTGATAAAGTGCTTTTTCAATTTCAGACATTTCTTTAATGATATCCTTGCCAAGTTTTGATATACTATCGTTTTCAGCTTTCTTCATCACATCGTTGATCTGCACTTTGGCTTTTCGAATGTCAATGATTGCCTCATGTGTTTCAGTAAGTTTGTCTCTTACCTTCATGAGAAAATCAAACTGTGCCTGGTAATCTGCTTGTGTTGACTCGCTTCTTGGATCAGCTTTTAAGGCGAAATCTTTGATCGTTTCGTTTCCATTCACCGTCATTTTCACTTTGTAGTTTCCCGGTGCAGCCATCGGACCCTGCGTGGTAGCCCACCACATGATCATACCGTCAAAGGTTTCAGCACCCTCATATCGTAGATCCCAATTGATGGTATTGAAGCCCGGCTTCACTTCCAGCTTGCTTTCATTTTCTTCCTTATCAGGATGCGTACTAAATGTTTTAATTAGATCACCATCGGTTTCATGGAAACTGATTGAAAGGGTGTCGGTACTGGCTGTGTCTTTTACAAAGTAGTTAACCAATACACCACCCGGATGATTCGTGCCTGCTGTTTTCGACGTACGTCCATTTCCACCACCCATTCTCCAGGTATCCATTGGCTGATACAAAAAATATGATTTGCCATTCGCTTCATTCAATTGATGAAGTGGAGTCAAGTCATCGATCAACCAAAAACTTCTTCCTTGTGTGGCAGCAATCAGGTTATTGTCTTTAATCGCCAAATCCGTTATCGGAACAATCGGCAGATTCATCTGGAACGGCTGCCAGCTGGCACCATCATTGAACGACACATACATACCCGCCTCTGTTCCAGCATATAGCAATCCTTTTTGGTTAGGGTCTGCTCTTACAACCCTGGTGAAATGCTCAGCAGGAATACCATTTGTGATTTTTTTCCATGTCTGACCGTAATCTTCGGTTTTATACATGTGCGGAGCATAATCACCTAACTTGTATCGGGTCCCGGCAATATACAAACCACCTTTATTGAATGGATCAATTTCCACACTGTTGATCATCGTCCACTCCGGCATTCCTGATGGCGTCACGTTTGTCCAGTTTTCACCGCCATCTCTGGTCACATGTACCAGGCCGTCATCGGAACCAGTCCAAATGACTCCCTCTTCGTGATAGGATTCAGTTGCAGCGAAGATGGTGCAGTAGTACTCTACACTGGTATTATCCTTTGTAATCGGACCACCTGATGGGCCAAGCTTACTTGGGTCATTTCTAGTCAGATCCGGGCTGATCACCTCCCACGTTTGACCCTCATTGGTTGTTACATGTAGTTGGTTCGAAGCTGTATAAAGCTTGTTCGGATTGTGAGGAGAAAAGAAGATCGGAAAATTCCACTGGAAGCGATACTTAAAACCTTCTGCTCCATGTCCCATCGGGTTGTCCGGCCATACATTGACAGCTCTTACTTGTTGATTTTCATGGTCTACACGGGTTAAAAAACCATCGTAGCTTCCTCCGTAAATAATATTGTTGTTTTCAGGATCCGGGGCAATGTGTGCACTCTCACCTCCAGCTGTTGATTCCCAATCGCCCTCATCGATAAATCTTCCATTTGTTCTGTGATCGATTCTCACGGTGGAATTATCCTGCTGAGCACCATAGATCCGGTAAGGGAAAGAGTCATCGGTCGTTACCCGATAAAATTGTGCGGTCGGCTGATTGTAATAGGTTGACCAGTTTTCACCAGCATCAAAAGAAACCTGTGCACCACCATCGTCACCAATTATCATTCGCTGGTTGTTTTCCGGGGCGATCCACAGATCATGGTGGTCTCCATGGGGAGCATTGTTTGTTTCATACGTTTTACCTCCATCCGTTGACTTGTGATATCGAACATTCAATACGTATACGATATCCTCATCCTGCGTATCTGCATAGATACGTGTGTAATACCACGCTCTTTGTCTAAGTTTTCTTTCTTTATTGATCAATCGCCAGGTTTTTCCTGCATCATCTGAACGATAAACTCCGCCGTTCTCATTTTCTATAATGGCCCAGACTCTGTCTGAGTTTACAGGCGAGACAGTTACTCCTGAGATACCCCAGATACCGCCTGGTAATCCTTCGTTTTTTGAGATGTTTGTCCAGGTATCTCCTCCATCTGTACTTTTCCATAGACCTGATCCATTACCACCGCTTTCCAGGCTATAAGGTGTACGCCTGATTCTCCATGTTGAGGCATATAGAATGCGAGGGTTATTAGGATCAAAAGTAAGATCCACTGCCCCGGCATCTGCATTGGCAAAAAGGATGCGTTCCCAAGTTTGTCCACCATCTTTACTTCGATAAACGCCTCTTTCTGTGGTTGACTTATACAAGTCGCCCATTACTGCTGCGTAGACTAGATCTGGATTTTTAGGATGAACTCTGATTCGAGCGATGTGCCTGGCATTTTTCAATCCTATTTCCTGCCAGGTGGTTCCGGCATCTACGGATTTCCACATGCCCCAGCCTGAAGAAACGTTTCCTCGAACCGTTTTTTCTCCTCCACCAACATAAATCACGTTATTGTCCCATTCACTTACCGCAACAGATCCTATGGAACCACCGAAAAAACCATCAGAGATGTTTTCCCAGGTCTGGCCTCCATCTTTGGTGCGCCATACACCACCACCAGTTGAGCCCATGTAGAATAGGGTGGGTTCTCCAGGCACTCCGGTAACTGCAGCAGATCGTCCGCCTCTGAAAGGACCAATATTACGCCACTCCATGCCGTTGTAAAGCGTGTTATCATAAGTAGGGGTACTGGATGAGTTCTTTTTTCTTCTTTGAGATTCTCCGTCAAAAGTGAAGAAACTCAGCATTAGAATAAACAGTAATGTCTTCTTCATATCTATAGGTTTTAGTATGATTTCAAGTTAATTATTTCGACGATACTCCGTTGCATTTTAACTACACTAGAGGTCATTTAATCGTTTGGATGGGAAGAATGAACTTTTCATCATTTTTTAACTTTATCTTTTGATAATTTTGTAAAATACTTTGGCAATTCAGTTGTGAGTAGAGGAACTTTATCTGACATACATTTAGAGATAATTGAGGAGATGATTACCGAGTCGCTTGATAAGGCGGCTAAGTCTATGGAGCAAATGCTTCGGATTCGTGTAAATCCTGAGATAATTCAATTTGGTGAGGGCGTTTTAAAGCCCCTACATGAGTTTGATGATTTGGGGAGATTTAAAGTTAATCTGATGAAGGTGGCCTTTAAAGGAGAAATCAATGGCGCTTTCTACTTTGTGATCAATAGCCACGAAATGGATTTGATCAACCAGGTAAACCTCCCTGATGATATTACATATTCCAGGTCTTCTCATCACAAAATGATGCGAAACGATTTCATGGCTGAAATTGAGAATTTAATTGCTAATATGTCGATGGCAGCTCTATCTGAATTCTTGGGAGTAGAGGTTACTGGTGAGGTGCCGATTGTACGAAATATGAAGGGAGAATTGGTTAATTCCTATCTAGAGAACGAGAACGAGCAGAACGAGACAGCTTTTTTTGTAAAGTCCACACTGAATGGAGCGGTGGTTAACATACAGCCTCACTTTCTCTGGATGATTGATGAAAACTTCGTGAGGATAACCAAGTTGAATACTGTCGCCTAGTCTTCTTTCTTAAAGTTCAGTGCTCCAGAGTTCATGCAGTATCGCTGGCCACTAGGTTCAGGACCATCTGGAAAAATATGTCCCAAGTGGCTTCCGCATTTACCGCATTTCACTTCAGTGCGTACCATTCCGAAAGAGGTATCTTTTTCAAAATCAACCGCATTTGCAGAGATCGGATCATAAAAGCTGGGCCAGCCGGAACCGGAATCATATTTGGTTTGAGAGGAGTAAAGGTCGTTACCACATGCTGCACACTGGTAGATGCCTTTTTCCTTGTTTTCTAGTAGCGCTCCAGACCATGGCTTTTCCGTTCCTTTTTCCCGTAAAATGTAATACTGATCCTCACTGAGCTCCTTTTTCCACTCCTCTTCTGATTTGTTGATTTTTTTCATGGTTTTTAAAGTTGGTTATTTGACTGCTTATGATCGTAAAAACCCATTCATCAAAATTTTTCAAATAAACGCAACTAAGTAAGTCAATTTTGCATTAGAAAGTTCAGGAATTCAAAGAAGAGGACAGCAACCAATGAAAAAACGACAATCAATCATTCTAATCGCCGTAGGTATTATCGTAGCATCTTTTGGAATAAGCGAGTACCTGGGATCTCTTAAGGAAGAGCCGGTGATACGTAAGCCACCACAGGCAAAAAAGTATGTAACAACCACACCTGTCAGGTACAAGGATTTGAAGACGGATGTAATCACTTTCGGACGTGTGGAAAATGCTCAGGTGTTGGACCTTATCTCTGAGGTATCGGGACGAATGACACAGGGAAGTGTGCGACTGAAGGAAGGGGAGTCTTTTAATAAAGGAACACTTATTTACAAAATAGACGATGAGGAAGCATCTCTTAATCTAAAATCTCAGAAAAGTAATTTCCTACGTGATTTGGCAGAAATTCTACCCGATTTGAAGATTGACTTTGGTGATAACTATGATAAATGGCAGGCCTACTTTGAAGCACTGGATATTGATAAGTCCTTCCCGGAACTGCCCAAGGTTAATTCCACCAAAGAAAAGACCTTCCTAGCGACCAAAGGGATTTATTCTTCTTACTATTCAATAAAAAGCTCAGAATCACAGCTTGCCAAGTATCGATACTATGCTCCTTTTTCAGGATCTATTATGGAGGTTGCCATGCAGTCAGGATCTTTTGTGAATCCAGGTACCAGGATTGGGAAAATTCTCCGATCCGGTGTGTATGAGATGAAAGCATCTGTAGAAACGAGGGATATCCCATGGATTCAAGTGGGATCCTCGGTTGAGATTTACTCTAAAGAATCTCAGCAATACTGGAAAGGGGAGGTAACCAGAATTAGTGACTATGTGAATCAAAATACACAATCAGTAGATGTGTTTATTACCATATATCCTAACGGGCAGAAAATATATGATGGGCAGTTTTTCCAGGCTGCTATTCCTGCCCGCACCGTCAAGGATGGTATGATCATGCCTCGAAACGCCATTTACAATGGGAATGAAGTATTTGTGCTTGAGGATTCATTATTAAAAAAGAAGAGTATCAATGTCGTCCGCTTGTCTGAAGAGGATGCCATTTTCAATGGGCTGGAGCAAGGTCAGGAACTGGTCGTAGAACCACTTTTGGGGGCCTACAACAATATGAAGGCTTTCAAGCGACCAGAGCAGGACATCAACCTGGAGACCGGAGAGAGCAAGGATGTGCAACTCAGCTCAGATGCCGGACAGGCCTCTACTAACTAAATATTTAAGTTATGACATCAATCAAAGGCTTAATTGAGTATTTCGTAAAGTACCCTATACTGGCAAACATCCTGATTGCTTTAACCCTGGTGGGCGGTGTGGTTAGTATGTTAAACACGAAGAAATCCTTTTTTCCAACACTGGAGGATAAGAACATCACCGTATCGGTTTCCTATCCTGGTGCCTCTCCGGATGAGATGGAAGAGGGTGTAACCTTAAAAATTGAGGAAGCGCTGAAGGGGGTTATTGGTATTTACCAGGTCACCTCTACATCTTCTGAAAACTTTGCCACGATCAATATTCAAAAGATCGATGGGTATGATATTGACGAACTTTATACCGATGTAAAAAATTCTGTAGATGGGATCAGCTCGTTTCCCGCAGGAGCTGAGAAGCCTATCATTGTTAAACAGAAATCTCGTACCACCGCGCAATGGTTAGCTCTTACGGGTGATGTCGACTTGGCTACATTAAAACAATTTGCTGAAGACATTGAAGACGAGTTGCTGGCGACCGGAGTTATTTCACAAGTGGGTATTTCGGGGTTTCCTCCTTTGGAAATATCCATTGAGGTAGCTGAGGATGTATTGAGAAGATACAACCTGACATTCACTGAAGTTGCTAATTCGGTCAGAGTAAATAACCGCGACGTTTCAGCAGGTTCAGTAAAAACCTCTACAGAGGAAATTCTCATTCGTGCCAGGGCAAAAGACACAGATGCTGACAAGATTGGTGATATCGTGATTCGAAGTAGCGATGATGGGAAAAATCTACTTCTAAGGGATATTGCCACTATTGAGGAGAAATTCGCCGATCAGCCTAACAAATCTTATCTCAGCGGAGAACGTGCAGTTTTCATTGAAGTGAGAAGACTGGAACGAGAAGATCTGGAGCAGATTTCAGAAACGGTGAACAACTATGTCGCTGACTTCAATGAAAAAAACGACGCGGTTAAGCTTACGATGACATGGGACTTTATGTCCATGTTAAATCAACGATTGGATATGCTGACTTCAAATGGATTGGTGGGATTGACGCTTGTGCTCGTTTCCCTCGGTCTTTTCCTGAGTCTTAGACTTTCATTTTGGGTAGCATGGGGGATTCCATCGTCATTTTTGGGGATGTTCATCTTAGGAACATTCGTTGGACTTACCATCAACATGATATCCCTTTTTGGGATGATCCTGGTGATCGGTATTCTGGTAGATGACGGGATTGTAATCGCTGAAAATATCTACTCGCATTTTGAGAAGCATGGCAATCCAATTAAGGCTGCCGTGCAGGGTACGTTAGAAGTAGTGCCGGCAGTATTTACCTCCATTTTGACTACCATGGTGGCGTTTACACCATTGCTGCTTCTTACCGGTGGTTTTGAAATGCTCAAAGATATGGCCATCGTCGTGATTTTTAGTTTGGGCTTTTCATTGATTGAGGCATTTTTTGTGCTCCCAGCACACCTTTCCAGCAAACATGTCCTATCAATAAAGAAAGAAGATACGCGCAGTTATAAAATACGTTCTTTCCTTAACGGGATCATAGATTATCAACGGGTAAAAGTATATGGCAGAGCGCTTCAGTTCACCATGAAATACCGCGCGGTTTCTGTTTCCATAGTCATTGCATTCGTGATGATCATCGTAGGGATGATGAAAGGAGGGATTATTCCATCTACACTGTTCCCACCCATTGCTTTCAATAGTGTTAACATTGAAATTGCTTTCAAACCCGGAGAGCGAGAGGATAAGGTAGAGGAGTATTTAAAACGATTTGATCAGGCAGTATGGCGGGTCAATGAAGAGCTGAAGGAGCAAGCCGGAACAGATAAGGATATCGTAAAGAATACATTTACAAGTATTGGAAGTTCTTCGTTTGAGTCAGGATCGCATACAGGATTTGTGAATGTATTCCATGAAGAACTGGATGAATTTGATCTCAATCAGTACGATATTATCAATAAGCTCCGAGCTGAAATTGGTTCAGTGCCTGAGGCAGAGAAGTTTGCCATTGGTGGAAGAAGCAGATGGGGAAAACCTGTATCAGTGCGGATTTTGGGCAAGAATTATGAAGAATTGGCCGAAGCTAAGGAATTCCTGATTTCTGAGCTGGATCAAATGCCGGCACTAAAAGATGTGACCGATGATATTCCAATAGGTAACCGAGAGGTTCAGTTAGACCTATTGTCTCAGGCTTATTTCCTTGGATTAACGAATAGCGATATTACACAACAGCTACGCCAGGGGTTCTTTGGTGAAGAGGTACAGCGATTCATGAAAGGAAACGATGAAATCAAAGTGTGGGTGAGATATCCGAAAGAAGATCGCAAAAGTATCGACCAGTTGGAGACAGTTAAAATTAAGGATGGTGACAAGGAATATCCATTAAGTCAGTTGGCAGAGTATGACATCAATCGCGGAGTATCTGGTATCAAACATTATGAAGCATCCAGATCAGTAACCGTAGAAGCAGACATGGTAGATCCGTTTGGAGATGCGAATGTGATACTGGAGAAGGTGGAGAAAGATATTGTACCTAAGATGTTAGCCAAATTCCCTACGGTAAAGGTGGATTATGGTGGACAGGCAGAAGAGCGAGCAAGATCAGCAGGTGAGATGGCTACCTATTTTCTAGGGGCCTTTATCGTGATCTTATTCATCCTGATGATCAATTTTCGATCGGTATACCAGGCCATTCTCATAATTTTGATGGTGCCTCTTGGTTGGTTTTCAGGCATTCTGGGACATGGTATTGAAACATGGATTAGTGTTACTCCAAAGCCAGTATCAATGCTCAGTTTATGGGGAATGATTGCCCTAATGGGGGTTATTATCAATGATGCAGTGGTGTTCTTGTCAAAGTTTAATTCACTGGTAAAGGATGAGGGTCAGTCGGTCTATCAGGCTGCATACAATGCCGGACTTGCAAGGTTCCGTCCGATCATGTTGACCTCTTTGACCACCGTTTTGGGACTTTATCCATTAATAAAAGAAACCAGTTTCCAGGCACAGTTCCTTATCCCAATGGCGATCTCAGTGGCCTATGGTGTACTGTTCGGAACAATCATCATTCTCTTATTTTTCCCAGTGTTCATTCTTATTGCCAACGACCTTAGAAGGTACGCGAAGTGGCTCTGGACAGGTGACAAGCCATCCCGTGAAGATGTGGAACGTGTGCTCATCGATGAGCGTAGAATGGAAGAGTATAAAGAATCAGCTTAACTTAAAATTGATATTAAATAAATGAAGTATTTCATACTTTCAATAAGCATATTGAGTGCATTGAGTGTGCACGCACAGGATCAACTTTCCCTTTCTGATGCGATCCAGATAGGGCTGCAACGAAACTATGGCATTCGAATAGAGGAGGGGAACGTTGAAGTGGCAACAAACAACAACTCATGGGGTGAAGCAGGGAGATTGCCAACGGTTAATTTAAATGTGCAGAGTCAGAACTCCATTCGGAATCAACAGTCTGACAATCAGTTTTTTGGAGGCACGCTTTTTCCTGGTTTTGAGTTGAATAATCAGCAAACGTTCAGCATGACTCCCGGTGTGACGGTCACCTGGAATATTTTTCAGGGAAATCGTGCAATCATCAGTAAACGGAGACTGGAGCAACTGCAGGCGGAATCAGAGCAAAATGCTGAGGTGGTTGTGTCTAACACAATTCAGTCCATTATTCTGGGTTATTACATTGCAGTCCTGGAGCAACGCCGACTTGACGAGTTTCAGAAACAATTAAATCTCTCCAGGGACAAATACGACTACATCCAGACCAAATATGATCTGGGAGGAGCTGTAACATCCGACATGCTTCTTGAAGAAAACAATTATCTCACTGATTCAGTATCCGTACTCAATCAACAACTGGCTCTGAGTAATGCTTTCAGAAATCTAAACCTGCTATTGGTGCAGGAAGATATAAATACGGATTATGTCCTGACAGATTCCTTAATGATCGAAGATTTCATCTACGATTATGCAGACCTATCAGATGCAGCATTCAATCAGAACGTGGATTTGAAGTCGATTTATATTTCACAGACCATCCTACAAGCCAATACTTCACTGCAGCAAGCTTCCAGACTTCCAACACTATCACTTAATGGCGGATACAACTGGAACCGCAATGTGAGTGACCTAACGAATGCCCGATATGATGGTCCAAACCCTGATTTTCAAACGCCACCAGAACCACTGATCTCGAAAACCGGAACCTATTTTGCCAACTTCACATTGTCGTTTACCCTTTTCGACGGAAACAGGATTAACCGGGCGATCAGGAACGCGATGGTTCAGGAAGATATAGGGAATATTCGGATTGATCAACTAAAGAAAACCATTCAGCGAGATCTGGCCACTGCGTATGATCAATATTTGGTACGGAAGCAACTCTTAGCGATCAATCAAAGGCGGAGAGAGGCAGCTCAGATCAACTTGCAAAACTCAGAAGAGAAATTCCGTAATGGATCGATCAATTCATTCGATTTTAGAGACGTCCAAAACAACTACCTCTCTGCAGCTATTTTGGAATTGCAGGCGGTCTACAATCTGATTGACTCAAAGGTCACTTTGATGCGATTAACTGGGGGTTTAATACGAGAGTATAATCCGTAAAAACCCGCATTTTGAACTCCAAATGAATAAACTTCTGACTTTTTTGTTATGTTAGAAGAATATGTCATTAAAACGAGCACCCTTTTATTTTTCTGTCCTTGTTGGGATCATCATTCTGTTCCACATTGTCGGGTTTATTAAAGCCGAACGATCTCCGGTTGCAATCAGTTCGCACGCTTCCATTCCCAACTATGCCCTCCAAAATGCACGACTTTATTTGACCGATAAACTTCATTCCAGAAGCTTGCTTCATTTGAAAGAAGCCGTTCGTTCGATCACGTATTTAAGGGATCATGCGGATGATGCCAGTAAAAAACACTTAACAACGGGTCTCGATGCATTGAAAAGCGTTGAAAAGGATATGGATGCCGGCTACTTCTATTCCAATAAGCTAAATGAAAACAGTGTGATAGCCCTCAATGCACTGATGTATTATGAGATTGCAAGTGCTAAGCAGTTTATAGAAGAGGAAAAGCGACCCCAGGCTATGAAAGCCCTTGCTTTTGCTATTGAGCATCTTCGAAATGCCCTTGATTTTGCAAAGGGGAATAAGAAAGAGTATGAAGTTGAGATATTCTCCGATATCAACGATATCACTTCAAACTACTACGCAGAAAAATCTGAGTTAATTAGTAAATTAGATGGCATCCTGGAAGAGCTGGAAGACCTGGATGTAGCTTACAGTCAGTAAGCGTTCCTGATATCAAGTAAGAACTGCTCCATCGCTTTCTTAACATTATCTGTAGGTTGAGTGAAGTGATTACTCATAAATGAAAATATCATGCGTTTACCTGATCGGGTAATTATATAGCCGCTCAAATTGTGATTATTGCTGAGCGTTCCTGTTTTTGCAAAGATGAATGGTGGTTCTTCTTCATCAGTAAGGTAATATTCCTCCAGTGTCCCCTCGCCACCGGTCGGTAAAATCGCAGTGATTTTCTCCCATCCAAACTCATCATGGCACCTTTTTAATAGTCTCACCTGATCAACCGGGGCAATTAAATTGTATCTGGAAAGTCCTGATCCATCAACCCAGACCATTTCTGTTAAATCAGGAAGCCAGGTAGTTCTAACCTCCTTAATAAAGGGCTTTACTTCCTTATATCCATGCCAACGAGCGGCCATCAGCAGCAGTTGCTCTGAAAGAAAGTTATCGCTGGGCTTCATCATTTTGGCCAAAACAGTGTCAATGCTTTGGGTAAAAAGGGTGTCGGTAGGTGGCTTTGACGTTTTTGCAAATTGTATTTCAGCATTTAATGTATCCATCAGCAACTGCCGCAGCAGATCTCTGGAATACTCAAAAGGGATAATCCGCTCGAAATCGGACGTGTCGCTTTCGAGGTACGCCTTAAACACATTAAACTTCAATTCCCGATCGACCAGTTCACCCAGGCGCGTTTGTTCCAACACCTCAACATAATCTTCAAAAAAAGGTGGGGTGATGGTCAAGGTATCATTTACTTTTTGAATGCTCACCGTATTGCCATAAATCGGCCACCAAGCACGCTGAGGCTGAAAATTGTAGATATAATCATCCCATGCCCATCCAGAGCCAAAAAGCTCCGGGTCCGTGTCCGGCCATTGGATGGCAATACCTTTAACCTGACTAAGAAGTTCGAATGCTTTCTGATTTTCAAATGGTTCATAAAGAAATGTTGGATCACCAAGCGGTGTTATCTTCAGCAATGAGTCTTCTCTTGAATAAAGCAAAGACGGTAATGAGTCCGGGAAGCTTTTCAATGTCACATACATGGTAAGCAGCTTCGTATTAGATGCCGGAGTGAATTTCAAGGTTGAGTTATGACCGGCTATAAAAGTTTCAGATTCTAAATCGTACAAACTAAACCCCGTAAACTGATTTGAAAAGACCTCTGACTGATTGAGTAGACGGGTTACATCTTTTTCTATCGCCAGCTGTTTCACGCTTGCACAACTGGCTCCCAACAGGCTGAGGCATAGAAAGAGGATTTTTTGATACGGATTTCTCTTGATCGGTAGTAAGGAAAAATACTGAATCATATAATTATTGAATGAAATGAGCACATTTAGAGCTATTTTTCCGCTCGTAGAGCACTATTTTTTTCGTATTCTTAAATTATTTATTTTGCTCTCACTAATCTAAACCAAAAGAAACTTCTACCTAGTTTACCAATGAGTATATTAGAATTAATCACACTCCTGATTTTTATGGCCGCCGCTTTCACCCTGATCAACATCACGGTTTTAAAGCTGCCTTCTACCATTGGCCTGATGTTAATTGCGCTTATCATGTCCCTGACTATCCTGGTGCTAGGGCAATTTGTACCCTCCATCACGGAGGGGGCAGAGCACATTATAGCTGAATTTGACTTTGAGGAAGTGCTCATGAATGTGATGCTGAACTTCCTGCTTTTTGCAGGCGCACTTTCTACCAACCTTGGCCAACTAATCGAAGAGCGCGTTCCTGTTTTGATCCTGGCGACTCTTGGAACACTAATGTCAACCTTTATTGTAGGCTTCCTGGTGTACTACATATTCCCACTTGTTGGATACGAGATCGACCTGATCTACTGTCTGTTGTTTGGAGCACTTATATCACCTACTGATCCAATTGCGGTATTGGCACTAACTAAGCAATTTGGACTTTCAAAAAAATTAGAAATCAAAATAGCTGGAGAATCTCTCTTTAACGACGGAGTAGGGGTTGTAATCTTTTTGACCATTCTTGGAATCGCCAAAGCTCAAGCAGGAATTCATGAAGCTGGTGGGCATGGAGATGGAGAGATCACCGCAGCAAGTGTGGCCATGCTTTTTAGTGTGGAGGTATTTGGAGGTCTGCTGCTAGGTGCCATACTTGGTTTTGCTGGGTTTAAATTGCTAAACTTTATTGACAATGATCATGTAGAGCTTGAAGTCCTGGTTACCCTTACTTTGGTGATGATTGGCGGTCGAATTGCAGAGCTGATTCACGTATCTGCTCCGCTGGGAATGGTGGTTATGGGACTTTTTATTGGTAATCAGGGGCGTGATGAAAAGCTTGCCAACGCCACGGGCGAATATGTTTTTAAGTTTTGGCACTTGCTGGATGAAGCCTTGAATGCCATTCTATTCATTCTGATAGGTTTGGAAATGCTAGTTATTGCAGATTCGTTTACCATGAGTAATCTGGCCATCGGAGGTATTGGTATTGTGATTGTATTGACTGCACGGTTTATAGGTGTAAGTATTCCAATCACGGCGATGAGGCCGTTCAGAAATTTTGAGCCTAAAACCATACAGATATTGACATGGGGAGGATTAAGAGGAGGTATTTCTGTGGCACTGGCACTTTCTCTTACTGATCTTGCCTTTCCTGACTATGTAAAGGACACTATTTTGTTTACAACCTACTGCGTGGTGGTGTTTTCTATCCTTGTTCAGGGACTCACGATTGGGGCATTATTGAAAAAATAATCTTTGGGGTATTCGTGTTTAAGTAAAATTTATGAAATTCGCTTTCTGAGAAACATCACATTTTACATTAAATAACCAACTATGAAATTAAGTATCGCCGAAGGTTTTTATCTAATTGCACTTGATGACGAAGAAGGAAGAATTCTTGCCGCTGCAGAAAAATCGGTAGTACCGGGTGTCATTGCTGCGTGTATACTTGAACTGTACTTACTCAAGAAAATAAAGCTCGAAGGTGGTAATATCTCCGTTGTTGATACCATTGGTACCGGAAATGGGATACTTGATAATGTGTTGAAGAAACTACAGACCGGGCCATCGTTACTGGATCAGATCAAGACGCTCTCAGGAAAATTTAAAGACATACAGGAGGATTTGAACGCATTGCTTGTACAGCGTGGCATCCTCAAGAAAGAAGAGACCAAGCTACTTTGGATTCCTCTTTCAGACCGAATGGATAATGCAAACTATGCCTTTGAGCAGGAAATCAGAAATAACCTGAAAGCGATTGTATTTAAGAGTGCTAAGCCATCGCCGGCATTCACTATTCTGTTTTCATTGATTGATGATTGCAGTATCCTCGGAGAAGTATTCAGAGATAAAGACGAATTGATTGATGCTGAGAAAGTTGGAAAAGAGATCATTGAACGATCAGGCGTAGATGCAGATTTGGCAACTGCTTTGAATCAGTTGAAGACCTTCTTTGCGTAAGAACCAAAAAATATAAAGTACATTTTGCAGAAGAGGAGTTTTACTCCTCTTCGTTGTTTGTAGGGTTCTGAGATTCGGTATTCACCAGATCTTCGCGCTCCAGCTCTTCTAACTCGCGCGTTTCCTGAAGCAAAAACTCCATAAACTTATCCTCAAATTCTGCACGCCCTGAATCCTCGGATATTCCATACATTCTGCTGTACATTTTATTCTGAAAATGCTGCATGGTACGTAAGTAGGAGATGATCGTGTCTTGCTTTTCCAGTAATTTATTTGCACGAAAGGCCATAAATCCAAAACCCTCATGTGGGTTGTTATTATCTCGCTCTGTCATGATGTATTCCACACCATCTACCGTTATTTTAGTGAAATGAGTGTCTTCAAAGCTGTCTTTTACAGCCCTGGGACGAAACTCTTCCCCTTCGTTGATGTCCCTGTTTTCACATGAAGAGACACAAGCCAATGCCATCAATATCACTAACTTTCTCATTTCTTTCGATCCTTTATCGCACCTTCTTCCACTCCAAAAATACGCTTCAATAGCTTGAATGCTTTTCCATTCAATAAGATGATCAGATAATCCCCCGTATTAATCTTAAGATCACCCAAAGGATTCTTTATAAGCTTCTTCTGGCCGAATTTGTCTCTTTTTGTAATCCCTATGAGGACGGAATTATATCGTTTCTTCAAATCGAAAAATACATCCTGGTATGCTTTTCCATTGTAGGGGTTGTTGGGTGTGATGATCAATTGCTTGATGTCATAATCACTGTCAGATTTAGCGTAGGACAACACCGATTCGCTATAGGTGGCTACATCCGGTTCGAACATATAAGAGGCCAATAGCTTGGACGAAATCTCCTGTGTGGAAATGGTATTACTTACCCCTGCTGCTAAAAAGGTATTTTTCAGATCGCCGTTTTCCAGCGTTACTACAAACTCAGTTTCTGGGAATACTTTCTTGAGATTCAGGACATATACCAGCTTATCCGTATCGTCCAGCATATTTACAAACACAATGGTTGCTTCCTCAATATTGGACTTTTTGATGAGCTCATGATTGTTGT